>JBELAS010000227.1:0-3279 GCA_049508615.1 Acidimicrobiales bacterium | reverse complement strand
CGATGCATGCACCCCCTGCTCGCCCGTGAGCGCCACGGTCCGGCCAGAGCCGGAGCCACTACCGGCATTGCCGCCGAGTGAGAGCACCAAGCCGATCGCCACCACGGCCGCTGCCGCTGATCCTACGAGCGCGTAGCGCAGACTCCGAGTTCGGCGCTCTCGGCGAGCCTCGGAGCGCAGGCGGCCCAGCACCGCGCCGGGCAGAGCGTCGGGCACCTGCTCCTCGTCGAGATTGTCTGGGTCGGCGGAAGGGAGCACTGCGGAAAGCTCCCTGAGTTCACGCTCGTCCTCACGGCAATCACGGCATCCGTCGAGGTGCGCGACGAGCCCGACACGCTCGGGCTCGGGGAGCCCACCGACGGTGTCGAGGGCGATCAGCCCCCTGAAGTGGTCGCAGCCCTGCGAGCTCACGGTTCCCACCCCATCTCCTCGAGTACCAGGCGCAGCGAGCGCAGTGCATAGAACAATCGGCTTCTGACGGTTCCCTCCGGGATCCCGAGCTCGACGGCGACGTCGCGACTCGAGCGTTCGCGGTAGTAGGTCTCCAAGAGGACCTGGCGGTGCTCGGATCGCAGGCGGCGCACTGCGTCTTCGACCTGCCACCCGACCATCGCCCGTTCCACCTCATCTCCGCCGACCGCTACCTCTTCGGGCAGGGGCTCGGTCTCGCGGATCGCACGGGCACGGGCGTGGTCGATGACGACGTTTCGCTCTATGGCAAAAAGCCAGGTGCGCAGGCTGCCGAGGCTCGAGTCGAAGCGATGTCGTGCACGCCACGCTCGGATGAAGGTTTCCTGGACTACCTCCTCGGCGGCGCTGGAATCGTCCAGAGCCTTCCGGGCGAAGCCGAACAACTCGCTCCCGTGCGCAATGAAGGCGTCTCGCAGCCCGGCCTCGTCGGCTGCTTCCGAGCCGCGCTCGCCTGTGAGCGTCAATGACGCTACGGCGCGGGCGCGCCCGATGCCGGGTGCACGCGTTTTCGCACTGCTATCGGGTGCGCTCACGTCGGCTGTTCGGAGGTCGTCGCGTGTCGAGCTGTTCAGCGCGGCGCTCAATACTGGTTGCCGCCAGAGCTGGTGGACGCTGTCGTGGAGGACGATGCCGCAGATGACGATCCGGAGCTTGACGCCTTGGCCACGGAGAACCCCGCCACATTGTTCCCCGTCGCTTGGCCCGGGGCGCTGTCCTGGACGAAGGTGTACAGAGGCGAACCGTCGTAGGTGACTTGGAAGGTCCCGTTCGCCTGTTTCACCGCGGCCAGTGTCCCGGTGACCCCAGAGCCACCGATGGGAGCGGTCCCGGCTGGGACCCCGAGGGCGGGCCACTCCTGGAGGCAGGTTCCGGTGCACTTGCTCATACCGTTGTGGCCCTCGTCGGGGCCGTATGTGTAGAGAGCCATTCCCGCGCTGTCGACGAGGATGTGACCGAAGGTCGGGTTGCTTGCCACCTTCACCGTGACCACCGAACTCGATGCCGGGACCGTCGATACCGAGGTTGCCGGCGCCTTGCTGTTCGTTGTCGCCCCGGTGCCGGTGGACGAGCTGCAGGCTGCGGCGCCCAGAGCGAAGACCGCAAGGACGGCGGTGCTGACCAGGGGGCGGGATCGTCCGAGTCTCATTGTGGTCGTTCCTCCAGCTAGGTCTCGGTCTCCGGTTGGGATCGGCGAGCGGTGGTCACCGCGCCGCTGGCGGGCGCCAGCCGTCGAATGAGAATACGGACGAGAGGCTCGCGATGCTCACGAAGCCGGCCGCCGGCTCCGTCCGTGCCGTTGGCCGATGGCCAGGGACGAGGGCTGTGTGCACGAAGAGGACTGGTGGCGCCCCACCCGCCCGAGAGGAGGGCGTGAGGCAGACGACCCCGGAGCCATCTTGAAATAGTCACGCACAGCACGAGGCACCGGGAGATTGCATTCATCGTTCGGCGCGCCTGCCGTCGTTTCGGAAGCGCCTTTAGCCGAGTCGACGGCGGATCTCGCTCGGGTATTCGGGGAAATAGTCGGCGATCTGGTTGAGGCTGAAGCGCCGCAGGATTGAGGTGGCCGGCTCGCGTTCCAAGAGGAACCCGAAGGACGCCCGGACGAGATCATCGACTGCCACGTGCTCGCAACCGAGCGCAGCGGGAAGATCCCCGGGCACGCTCACGACATGCTTCGTCGCGCCAGGACCGCTTCCCACGGCGACGCTGAAAGTGCCGTCGGGCTGCTGTTCCACAGAGACTTGACCCACGTCAGCCACGCTAATCGAGCCGTCACTGTCGGTGGCATACGACTCCAGGTTGTGCAGCTCATCGGCGAGCGGGGCGAAGGCTCCTCGGAGCTCCTCGTCGGTGGTCGCCTGTACCGGGGCTCAGGTTCCCGGCCGACTTAGCCGAGTCGTATTCAGTATCCGGTTTTCAGTATCCGGCGCGCCGTCGAAGAGCTGGGAGAGGACAGCGATGAGCACCGAGAGGGACAAGGGCCGGGACTTGGAAGAACGCGTTGCCGCCATTCTGCGCGGCCACGACTACAAAGTGGCGACGAACGTCGTGCTCAAAGGGCGCTCGGGTGCTCGTCATGAGCTCGATGTCGTGGGGGACACATTCGATGGGCTCACCTCGTTCCGCGTCGTGGTCGAATGCAAGGCGTGGGCGCGCCCGATCGACAAGGACATCGTCTACAGACTGGCCTCCGAGCTCGCAGACCTCGGGGCAGCCAGGGGGATCATCGCCTCGTTGTCCAGCTGGACTCCTCAGGCGGTCCAGGCCGCGAACCAGGCGCACATCGAGTTGTGGGGACCCGACGAGCTCAAGGCCCGACTGAGACACGTGGCGCTGAGTGAGACGCAGCTTCCTCACGTCCAGGATTCAGCGCAAGGTCTTGCCTTCGTCGTAGAAAGCGAGGTTGCCCGTAGTCAGATCGAGCGCATAGCCAAGGGAAAGCGAAGGGTCGGGCGCGAAGAGATCACCTGGTTCGGTCCGCTGTGGTTGCCGACGTGGTCGTTGCGACTGGGGCTCGTCCGCATGCAGGGTCACTTGAGGCGCGTTCCGAGAGCGACGCGGGTCTGGAACAGCTACGAAGCGTTGACCGGACGCTGCACTCGCACGTATCTCGTTCCGCCCCTTCTAGTGGACGTGGACTTAGCTTGTGGGCACCTTCCTCCCGTCTTGAATGTGGCCAAGGTGGAGGATCGGCTCACCACGAGCTGGACACGCTGGCGCCAGGTGACTAGCGGCGAAGCCAAGAAGCAACACGCCGCAATGCTCGCCAAGATGGGCGTCCCGGTCCCGGTCTACGGGCTCGCG
>JBELAS010000226.1:0-3290 GCA_049508615.1 Acidimicrobiales bacterium | reverse complement strand
CTGCGATGCTGTCGAACGCGGCCACGAGATCGGGAACCGCCTTGCGTGGCTCGAGGGTGCCGAGAAACAAGACGTATGGCTCGCGCACGCCCAGTGAAAAAAGAATCTCCTCGTCGCTCTTGTCTACGCCAGCAATAGAGCCTGCATCGTCATGCCCAGACACGGAAGGCCTGAATCGCTCGACGTCGACACCGTGTGGTACGACGAAGACACGGCCAGCGGGATCACAGAGCTCCTCGAGACGCTCGGCCGTCCTCCTGCTGACACAGAGCAAGGCGGTGGCGCGGCGCGCCGCTACTCGGATCGCGTGGCGAAAGACGGGTACCTTCATCCGCTCGTGCCATTCGGGATGGTCGATGAAGGTGAGGTCGTGAATGGTGACGACGAGTGGCATGCTCGCGCGCGCTGGCATCGTGTAATGCGGACCGTGGTGCACATCTACTCGTGCGCGAGACAGGAGGCCCGGAAGGCGAAGCTGCTCCCAGACGAGACGAACCGGTCGCGCCGAAGGGGCCAGCGCACGCACCGTCGCCGAGTTGTCGCGCGCCACGAATTGCGTGCCGCCCGGCTCGTCGGTCACGAAGATCCCCAGGCCGGCAGATGGTAGCTCGTCTCGCGAGCCACTCGTAGCTAGCCACCGTCGGGAGTCGTCGCGCCTGCACCACAGTGTGAGGGTTACGTCTTCGCGGCGCGCCAGCACGCGTACGAGATCTAGAACGAACCGGCCGACCCCCACCGCCTGGCGGGGCACGGCGCTCACGTCGAGCGACACCGACACGCGTTCGGCCGTCGGAGCGTTCATGAGAGCGACTCCCATAGCTCCACGTGGCACCGGGCGGTCTTGGCCCAGGTGAGCGCCGCCGCATGGACGCGCCCGGCCGACACGAGCTGCTGGCGAGCCTTCTGGTCGGTAGCCACCGTCACCAGCGCCTGCGCGATGTCCTCGACATCGAAGGGGTCGACCTCCATGGTGGCCTCCCCCGCGCTAGGCACACTGCTCGCCACCACCGGGGTCCCTTCACGCATCGCCTCCAGAGGGGGAAGACCGAAACCCTCAGCCAGCGGAACGTATGCGAGCAGCCGCGCCCGCCGGTACAAAGCGGTGAGCGTGGCCTCCCCCACCTGTCCGGCGAGGACGATACCGCGGCCCGGAACGATCCTTGGCCCCCACCCCCTCGGACCCACCACCACCAGGGGCCACGCGTCGGGCAGGCGAGCTCGGGCAAGCTCGTACGCGTTCAGCAGGCGCGGGAGGTTCTTCCGAGGCTCGAGCGTGCTTACCGACAGGAGGAACTCCCCGTCCACACCGAGACGGCCGAGCAGCTCCTCCGAAGCAACGAAGTCGGGGGGCGGCAGTTGGTCACTCCCCAAGGGGATCACCCGCACCACGTCCTCCGGCGCTCCCGCCGCGACGAGATCTCTCGCAACCGGTTCGCTTGTCACCACGAGTACCGCCGCACGCCGCAATGCCCGGCGCAACGCCGCCTCGTGCCATCTTCTGCCCCTCGCAGGAAATGTCTCCGGCACCTGCTGCCAGGCGACGTCATGGACCGTGACAACCAGCGGCGCGTCTCGTGCGAGAGGCGCTGTGAGACTCAACGCATGCACGACGTCGAAACCCTTCGGGATGTCGAGCAATCGCCGGTTCCAGGCCCGGCTCATGAGAGGGCCCGGCAACGCGCACTGCAGCACTGGCCGGCCAAGTTCGCGGAGCGGGTCGGATCCGCGAGGCGCGCGACTCGCGTAGAGGGTGACCGCCGGAGGCGTCTCCAATTCGCCATTCAAGGTCATGAGTCCTTTGAGCAGGCCCCGGATCACGGAACCGATGCCTCCGGGAACCCGACGGCGCAGCTGCTCCACGACGAGCAACACCTGCGGTCGGCTGCTCATCGGGCCGCCGCGGCATAGAGGTCCGCCAACCCCGCAGCACACGACTCCCAGGTGAACGTACCGGCGCGGCGACGGCCGCGTTCGATCAGGGCCGAGCGGATCGCTTCGTCGCACAGCGCTGTGCCGAGCGCATCGGCAAGGGCGTCGACATCGCCGGGAGGCACCAGCAGGGCGCCGTCGCCCGCCACCTCGGGGATCGCTCCGACAGCCGTAGCCACCACCGGGACGCCGGCAGCCATCGCCTCGAGGGGGACGAAGCCGAACCCCTCGTAAACCGACGGGTACGCCACAACGGCGGCATGAGCGAGCAGCCGGTCAAGTCGAGAGGGTGCCACATAACCGAGTCGCACGATCCGCCCGCGCTGGCGTGAGGCACCCAGCGCGAGGTCCAGCGCTTCGGCACCCCAACCGTCCGGACCGGCAATGACGAGCGCCACGTCATCGAGCCTCTCCGCCAGGACACCGAAAGCGTGGACCAGAGCCGGATAGTCCTTTCGCGGCTCCACCGTGCCCACGGCCAGCACGTAACGCTTGGTGCCAGCCGGCATGGGATCGACGAGACCCGTACCGGCGCCATCCGTCTCACGGCGACACCTGCGACCGGTGGGGACGGGGTGGTCGCGGTAACAATCGAGATCGCTCTCCGCTTCGGGAACCCGGTCGTGGTCGGGAATCCCGTGGTGTACGTCGCGCACTCTGCTTGGGTCGATGCCGAGCTCGGCCACGACCTCCTCGGCCACAAAACGCGAGGGAGTGTGCACCCAAGCCCCCGATGCTGCAGCACGGCGCACCAGGCGCGGGAACCCGAGCGACGAAGCATCACAGAGCTGCGGGTAGCGAAGCGCTGTGAGATCGTGCACCGTGACCACGCGTGCTGCACGACGCGTCGGGGGCACGATGTAGTTGGTGCCGTGAACCACATCGACCGGTCCGATGAACCACTCGACGGGCGGCCCCGGCAGGTGTGACCAGGCCAGGTGCAGGGGCCGGGCGGGCATGGCGCGCTGAGCGCTGCGCACGCCGGAGGGCAGGAAGGGCGCCAGCTCGTGGCGGCGTCGCCAAGACACGGCGAAGGTCGCCACCTCGAGCTCGGGCCGGTTCACCAGCGCTCGGAGCGCTCCCGTACAGAACGCGCCTACCCCGGTTCGCACTCCGAGCAGGGGGGTGGCATCGAGGGCCACCTTGAGACGACCGTGGTCGATGCTGCTCGCCGCGTGCACCCGGCGAGCCTTGCACAACAGCCCGATAGCCTGTCGCGGTGATCACCGCCCTGGCTGGAGGAGTGGGTGGGGGGCGCCTCCTGCACGGCATGGTGCGCGCTCTGCCCGCGTCCGAGGTCACCGCTGTGGTGAACACCGGCGACGACACCGTCCTTCACGGCCTTTATATAAGTCCCGATC
>JBELAS010000225.1:0-3307 GCA_049508615.1 Acidimicrobiales bacterium | reverse complement strand
CCGCTCGGGAAGCTCACCGTCACGGTCTCTATCCAATCGGGGCGAGTGCCGGGGACGCGCTTCTGGTAGAAGAAGGGCCCTTCCGCCCCGTCGGGGTAGCGCTTGAGCACGGTAGGTCGCTCTCGCACCCCGCGCAGCGCGCCGGGTCCCACTGCCTGGTAGTAGTGCACCAGGTCGAGCTTGGTCTCGCCCCGCGCCGAGAAGAACACCTTGTCCGGGTTCGACACCCTCACGGTGTGGCCGTCGACATCGATGTCGACGGGCGGGACGCTCTTGGTCACGGCCAGATGTTTGCACGCGTCGGCTGAGCCGGGCACTTGCGTGGTGCCTTACTGGTTAACTTGGCCGTATGGAGCCTGTCGAGGCTTTGCGACGGATCGCTTACCTGCTCGAGCGTGACGCTGCCGAGTCGTACAAGGTACGGGCGTTCCGGCGTGCGGCGGCGGAGATCTCGGATGTCGATCCCGAAAGGTTGCGACAGCTGGCGTCGACTCGGGCCCTCCGGCAACTTCCGGGAGTTGGCGAGACGACGGCGCGGGCAATTGTCGAGACCCTGGAGGGGGAGACACCGTCGTACCTGCGCGCCCTCGAAGCCCGCGAGCGCTCGGAGCTCGATGGCCGCGCCGCCGAGCTCCGGAGATCTCTGGTCGGAGACTGCCACAGCCACTCGGACTGGTCCGACGGAGGCAGCCCCATCGCCGAGATGGCGGAAGCCGCTCGTGATCTCGGCCATAGCTACCTCGCGCTGACTGACCACAGCCCCCGGCTGACGATTGCCCACGGTCTGGATCGAGAGCGTCTATTGCGTCAGCTCGAGGTTGTGGCGGAGCTGAACTCGACCATGGCCCCGTTTCGAATCCTCACCGGCATCGAGGTCGACATCCTCGAGGACGGAACGCTCGACCAGGATGAGCAGGTGCTCGCCCGGCTCGATGTCGTGGTGGCAAGCGTCCATTCGAAGCTGAAGATGGAGTCGCACGAGATGACCAAGCGGATGGTCAGGGCGATCGAGAGTCCTCACACCGACGTCCTGGGGCACTGCACGGGGAGGATCCTCGTGGGTCGTGGTCGTCCGGAGTCGAGGTTCGACGCGGAGGCCGTGTTCGAAGCATGCGCTCGTACCGGCACCGCTGTGGAGATCAACTCGCGGCCCGAGCGCCGTGACCCGCCTCCAGCGCTTCTTCGAAAGGCGGTGGAGGCAGGTTGCAAGTTCGCCGTGGATACCGACTCCCATGCACCTGGTCAGCTCGAGTGGCTGGGCAACGGCTGCGAGCAAGCCGCGGAAGCAGATCTGTCACACGATCAGGTGGTCAACACGTTGCCCTCGAGCGAGCTGCTGGAATGGACTACAGGGCACGCCGAGTAGGAGCTGAGGACCTCTCTTCGCACCTCCGTCTCACGCCTCTTCCGAGTGCCTCTTCCTCACGCCTCCGTCTCACGCCACTTCCTCACTTCTCTTCTGAGTGCATTTGGCGCTATTCCTTCCCGACCGAGACCTCGTGCGCGCGAGGAACCCGTGTGGGCGTGAGTCCCACCCTCCGGGCGGCACCTGCGAAACGCTGCGCGTCGCGCACGGCGCAGCCGCATGCGTCGTTGTTGAAGTACACATAGACATTGGCCGACGTTGGCCACATCTCGGCTAGGCGCTCTGCCCACGACCTCAGGGCGCTGCGGCCGTAGCACGGTCGGGGGTCTGCCCGTCCGGCGTGCAGTCGCAGATAGCCCCACGTTGCCGTGCGCCAGTGAGGCGTCTTGCGTTCGGGGCTGTCGCTGAGGCAGAAGGCGGCACCATGGCGGGCGAGCACCCCTGGGGTGTCGACCTCGAACCACGATTCGTGGCGGGGCTCGACAGCCACTCGGACGTCGTCGGGAAACTGTGCGAGGACTTCCTCCAGGGCCTTGAGGTCGGAGCGGAGGTTGGGCGGGAGCTGCAAGAGGATCGGTCCCAGCTTCGGTCCGAGGTGCCGGGACCGTTCGAGCAGTCGTTTCACGGGCTCCTCCGGCTCGCGCAGGCGCTTGACGTGGGTTATGTACCTGCTTGCCTTCAGCGTGACCACAAAGTCTTCAGGTGTTCGCCTCTTCCAATCCTCGAACGTGCCCGACTCGGGCAAGCGGTAGAAGGCGTTGTTCACCTCGACCGTGGCGAAGCGTGCCGAGTAGTGCTCGAGCCAGCGCGCCTGAGGAACGCCTGAGGGGTAGAAGCGCTGCCGCCAATGCGGGTACTGCCATCCGGAGGTGCCGATGAACACGGGCACGGGCCCACGCTAGGGGAGAAGGTCGAGTGCCTCCTCGACGACCGTTGCCATGGGCTCATGGACGTGCGCTGCGGACCGGGAGATGAGCCCGTGGAGGTAGATCGAGAGGCTCACGAGCGCGCAGTGAGGGTCCCCGGCGACCAGGGGGACCGGTTCGCTGACCTTGTCGAGCCCCGAGACCTCGAGGAGAGCTCGGCGGAGCCCGAGCAGGACGGAGCACGCCCCGACGGTCCCGATGCCTCCGATACGAAGCCAGGCGCTCAAGGCGAAGAGCAGCGTCAGGTTCCCCCGGGTGAGGTCGCCAGGCACGAGCCCGGCGAGGCCGAATCCGGCCTGACGGGCGAACTCACGAGCGGCTTCTTCGTGTTCGAGAGCTGATTCGGGCAAAGGCACCTCGGTCAGGCGCACGATCGAACCTCCTTCGAGGCCAGTGTCCCAAGTAGGTGTGTCGGAGTGGTGGACCGTGCGTGACGCCTGGTCAGGGCGTTGCCGAGAACCTCTGGGTGGGTACATACTTGACGGCTTGACGGACACCACCGGGGAGGTGCCCATGGCCCGCGCCATCTGGACGGGTTCGCTCAGCTTCGGCCTGGTGAGCGTGCCGGTCGGGTTGTACTCGGCCACCGAGGACAAGACCGTCCACTTCAACCAGTTTCAGGCCGGCACGCCCGATCGAATAAGGAACCGGCGCGTCAACGAACGAACCGGCGAAGAGGTCGATTACCGCGACGTCGTGAAGGGCTTCGACGTGGGCGGGGGCGAGTACGTGATCGTGACCCCCGACGAGCTCGACGCCGTGGAGCCGGAGAAGTCGCGCACCATCGACGTGACCGACTTCGTCGACCTCGACGAGATCGACCCTATCTACTTCCAGCGCACCTACTACCTGGCCCCCCAGGGCGAGCAAGCGCGGCGCGCCTACGCGTTGCTGCTGAAGGTGATGTCGGAGTCGAAGAAGGTGGGTATCGCCACCTTCGTCATGCGGAACAAGGAATACCTGGTAGCAGTGCGGCCAGGAGACGACGTGCTGGCGCTCGAAACCATGTTCTTCG
>JBELAS010000224.1:0-3315 GCA_049508615.1 Acidimicrobiales bacterium | reverse complement strand
TCGGCGGCGCTCGGTCGTGGCGCATACGTGCCCAAGGTCTGAGCCTCAGGCGGTCGGGTCGGACGCCTCCGGGTAGCTGATGGCGCTGCGAAGAGCGCGAACGTCTCGACGAGCTGGTCGCGCTGACGGAGCACTTGGCAGAGCTGGCGTGAGAAGGTTCCGCCAAGTCGCGAGGACGACCTTCAGTTCGCTTCAGGTCCGCAACTACCGGCTCTACGTCACCGGCCAGATCATCTCGGTGAGCGGGACGTGGGTGCAGAGCGTCGCCCAGGCGTGGCTGGTCGTCCGCTATCTCGCCCCGCGCGGTCAGGTAGGGCTGGACGTGGGGATCACCACGGCGCTGCAGTTCCTCCCCATGCTCGTGCTGGGCGCGTGGGGAGGGCTCGTGGTCGACCGGGTCGACAAGCAGCGTCTCCTCGTTGTCACGCAGGCCATGGCGGGGATCCTGGCCCTCGTGCTGGGGTTGCTCGTCTCGGTCGGGCACGGTCCTGCTGGGGCCGCCCACCTCTGGGAGGTCTACCTGCTGGCATTTCTCCTCGGCATGGTGAACGCCTTCGACAACCCGGCTCGCCAGAGCTTCGTCGTGGAGATGGTGGGCAAGGACCACCTGCGCAACGCGGTGAGCCTGAACAGCATCGTGATGAACGGGGCACGCTTCGTGGGGCCGGCGATCTCAGGTGTGCTCATTGCCACCGTCGGTCTTGCCGTGTGCTTCGAGACGAACGCGGCGAGCTACCTGGCTGTGATCGTGGCGCTCGCTCTCATGCGGCGAGTTGATCTGCACCCGGCCGAACGCGTGGAACGGGCCAAGGGCCAGCTGCGAGAAGGGATCGCTTATGCCTGGCGAACGCCGAGGCTGCGCGAGCCACTGTTGCTCGTGTTCGTCGTTGGGCTTCTTGCTTACAACTTCAACGTGATCCTCCCGTTGCTCGCCCGCCTGACGTTCCACGGTGGCGCGGGGACCTTCTCCGCGCTGACCTCGCTCATGGCGGGAGGTGCGGTGGTGGGTGGCCTGGTGGTGGCGAACCGCGGCAAGCCCACCCTTCACCGGCTCACCGCCATCGGCATGGGCTTCGGCTTCTTCATTGCCGCCGTGGCGCTCTCGCCCACGCTTCCGATCGCCTTCGGGTTGATCGTGCCCATGGGGGCTCTGTCGATCGCCTTCATCTCCACGGCGAACTTCACCATCCAGATGCGTGTCGATTCCACCATGCGCGGTCGGGTGATGGCTCTGTACGCGATCGGCTTTCTCGGCACCGCACCGATCGGCGCTCCGCTGGTGGGGTGGATCTCACAGGTCTCGAGCCCCCGGGTGGCCCTCCTGGTGGGGGCGAGCTCCACCGTCGTGGCCTCGGCCGTCATCTCTGTGCGGCATCGCAACGAGCACCGGCGTGCCACGACCGAGACACCCGGGGAGGGGGCCGAGGCGGTCCTTGTCGACGAGGCGGAGCCGGGAAGCGAGCTGGGCGTCGCCTGAACAGCTCTGTCCGCGGTGTCCAGTGGCACACCTACGATCACCGGGTGGGTGCGTTGCGGCGGGCCGGAACGTGGGCTGGCAGCGGAGCAGGATTGGCCGCGCTCGCTCACTACCTGCCGAGCGTGTGCGTATTGGGACAGTGGTCGCCGGTGCCTGTGCGGGCTCTTCCCTTCGGATGGTGCCGTTGGCGCGGACCCGCCACGGCAGATGCCGTAGCGCTCACGCTCGACGACGGCCCGTCGCCCGAGACGACGCCTCGCACGTTGGACCTCCTCGATGTTCTGGGTATGCGGGCCACGTTCTTCGTGCTTGGCAGCCTGGCCAAAACTCATGCTGACCTCGTTTCCGAGATCCTGCAGCGCGGGCACAGCGTGGGTTCCCACGGGTATGTTCACGAGCATCACCTGCTTCGCTCACCGGCTTGGATACGGCGCGACCTCGAGCTCTCGGTGGCGGCGATAGAGGCCGCCGGCTGCCGTCCGCGCTGGTACCGACCCGCCTACGGGCAGCTCACAGCGCGCACGGTCGCAGAGGCTCGACGGCACGACATGGAGGTCGTGCTGTGGTCGGCATGGGGGCGCGAGTGGGCGGAGCCGGGGCCCGTGCCCGTGATGGCGCGTCTCGAGCGCCGTCTCGAGCCCGGGGCGATCGTGTTGCTGCACGACACCGACGTGATGTGCCCTTCCGGGACCGCCCTGCGCACGCATGCGACGCTCGGTCTGCTTGCCGCCAAGCTGGACGAGCTCGGCTTGCGTGCCTCGAGGATCGACGATCTGGTGCATCCCGAGCAGCAGCGTGAATGAGAGCATGCGCTGTGGGTGAGTCACAGGGTCTACGGGCGCGCGATAGGGGTCGCCGGAGAAGTCGCCGGCGACTGCGCTTCCGATGAGGGTTGCTACGCCTGGTCGGTGCTGTCCGTGGTATCTCTGAGGCTGAGGTGCGGGGCTACTTGTGAATGCCGAGCTGCACGGCCTTTACCAGGAGCAGCGCCACCGACAGAAAGACATACACGTACATGGCGTACATCGTGGCGGTGCGTCCGCGCGACCAAGGTGGTCGTTCGAGAAGGCTGAGCGGTGGCATCCGCCAAGTCTCCCGCTTGACGTTCTGATCCTTCTCGGGCGGCGAGCGGTGGGGGAGGGCCCTTGTGTAGAGCACACCGGAGACACCGAGCACTATGACGAGCGCAATGCCGAGGACGGTGAGCAGCACTCCGACATTGATGTGCGGGAACACGGTCGTTGTCATGAGAATGAACGACAGCACGAACAGCACCGACACGACCACCGTCGCGAGCGCGTTCAGCCAGGGACGGTTGACCCAAGGACCGAGGACGCCTCTGTCGTTGCACAGCAGAACCAGGAACACGGTCGCGCTCGGTAGCAGGATGCCGGCCAGGGCCTGCACGGAGATGGTTATGAGGCCGAGCGGCGCACCCGGAATGAGCACGATGGCCGCCGCGAACGCGACGATCCCGGAATACGACGAGTAGAAGAACTTTGCCTCACTCACCCGGCGGTGCAGGGAATGCCTCATCCCGAAGATGTCGCCAAAGGCGTACGACGTCGACAATGTGACTGCTGCTGCCCCGATGATCGAGGCGTTCAGCAGCACGATCGAGAAGATCGTCCCTGTCGCGTGCCCCAGGTAACGGGCAAGGCCTCGGGCTACTCCGGACGCGTTCGTGAATTCTCCGGACAGCGATGTGTGAGCAAAGGCGAAAGCCGCCGTGATCAGGATAAGGCTGGCGCCGAGCACGGTGATGAACGAACCGATGACCGTGTCGGCTCGTTCGTAGTTGAGATACCTGGGGGTGATCCGTTTGTCGACGATGTTGG
>JBELAS010000223.1:0-3342 GCA_049508615.1 Acidimicrobiales bacterium | reverse complement strand
GCTGTCCGACGAGCTGGCCGCTCCGCTGCTGTGTGCGGGGATCATCGGTTACCGGGCGCTGCGGCGTTGTGAGCTGCCACCGGGAGGCAGGCTGGGCCTCTACGGGTTCGGGGGCTCGGCGCATCTCACCGCCCAGGTGGCAGTACACCAGGGTGCAGAAGTGCACGTCATGACCCGATCGCCCGACGCCCGCCGCCTGGCGCTGGAACTCGGGGCGGCTTCTGCGGCAGAGGCCGACGCGCCTCCACCGGTGCAGCTCGACGCTGCGATCCTGTTCGCACCGGCGGGAGAGCTCGTGCTCCCTGCGCTTGCAGCTCTTGACCGCGGCGGGGTGCTCGTCGTGGCCGGGATCGCGCTGAGCGACGTCCCTGCACTCGTGTACCAGGACCACCTCTTCTTCGAGCGCGAGCTGCGCAGCGTCACAGCGAACACCCGGCGCGACGGCGAAGAGTTCTTGGCACTCGCCAGCCGGCTTGGTGTGGTGGCGACGACGACCACCTACAACTTCGAGGAGGCCGGGAACGCTCTGTCCGACCTGGCTCACGACCGCGTCAACGGTGCAGCGGTCCTCCGAGTCGCCACCCGCTGATCTCAGGCATCCACGCAGAAGTCCGCCTCACCACCCGCCCAGCGCTGAGGCGGGACCACAGGGCAGGTCCGCGGGGACCCACGACCTTCGCCTCATCGTCGATATCGATGGGGCCCTGTCCGACCGAGAGCCGAGCCTCGCCGCCGGGCTCATGGCCGATCGTCCACGACGGCGAGCGCTCGGGACACGACCGCCTCGGACGAGACCGAGGTGTCCACGACGACGGCCGACGGCCACGCGTCGAACTCCGGCGCCATGAGGGCGGCCACCTCAGGCGTGGCGTCGGAGACGTCCGCGCCTTGCTCCTTGCGCGAGGTCAGGCGTCTCGCAGCTTCGCGGGTATCGAGGTGGCAGCGCAGCTCCACGAGGTCGCTCGCGCTGCGCGTCGCGACATCGACTGCAGTGTTTCGCCATCGGCTGTCGGACCACGATGCATCGAGCACCACGGACTCACCCAAGCCGAGCGCCTCGCGTGCCCGGTCGAGCAGGAGACGGTACGTGGCGGCGGTCGTCTCGACGTCGTAGATGCCCTCGCGGTAAGCGGTCGCCGTCGGCTGCGTTGACCTCGACCCCGCTAGCTCCCTGCGAACGTCGTCCGAGCGCAGAACGACCCAGCCCCGCGTTGAAGCCAGCCCGGTGGCCAGCGTCGACTTGCCGGTGCCGGGCAGGCCTCCTACGAGCACCAGCCTCACGCGACCCAGCTCCAGGTGGTCCAGGGCGAGACCGTGGAGCTCACGCGCCTCTCGTAGTGCTCGTTCGTCACCCTGGGCGCGGCGCAAGCACGCGACCTTGGCCCGGACATAAGCATGCAACGCGCTGTGATGGTGGACGAGTGACCCCGGGAACCGATCGCCCGCCAGCTCCTGATAATTCCTGAGCAGCTCCGCGGCGGCATCGAAGCGCCCGAGCCGTTCGAGGTCCGTCACGAGGAACGAGACGTCGCTGATCACGTCGCCGTAGCGCAACGTGTCGTCGAACTCGATGCAGTCCAGGATGCGGGGGCCATCGTCGAGGCAGAAGATGTCCTCGGCCTGCAGGTCGCCATGACCATCGCACACCCGCCCCGAGGCGATGCGCGAGGCGAGCAACGGCCCACGCCCCTCGAGATAACGACCGGTGAGGGTGCGAAGGCGCTCCTCGGCGTGCTCTTCGAGCTCGGGGCCGACAAAGACGTCGGTCTCCGCGAAGTTCGACTCCCACGCAGTTCGAAGCGCCGGTCCGGTGGCCGCGGCCGAGATCTCCGTGGATCGCAGCGCGCGGGCATGGAAAGCCGCGAGGGCATGCGCGACCTGACGGAGACAGCCGCCGATGTCGCCGCCATTTCGCGCCAAGGTGGCGAGCCGGCGCTCTTCGGGGAGACGACGCATGACGACCATGTGATCCACCGGCTCACCTCCGAGCCACACGTCTGCGACTCCGAGGTAGACATCGGGCGCCAGACGACGGTTCAGGACGAGCTCGCGCTCGCAGTCCACCTTTCTCGTCGTGAGGTCAGTGAAATCGAGGAAGCCGAACCGAACAGGCTTGCGAAGCTTGAAGACGCGGTCGCCCACGAAGAACAGGACCGAGATGTGCGTCTCGGTGACGGCGGCTGCGGGCACGGGCGGTTCAGCCGCGCGGAAGCGAGGCCGCAGGCGCCTCAGGGTTCGTGCACGTGTCCACGCGACTACGGTCGCTCCGATCCCTCGCTCGTGCAAGAGCCGAAGGTCCCCGCCCGGCGAGGGGATCGCCCACGCGCCTGGCGAGGACACCGCCCTCGGACACCGAAAACCTCGTGGAGCCTGGATCCTTGTCGAGCCTCGTGGGGTCGACGTCGACCGATGCCTCTCCCACCAGCCCCGCTCCCAGCAGTTCGTGGACACAGGCAGGCCGTAGTGTGGAGCCGTGGTCGTCGTGGACGCGCCCAGAGAACTCCGTCACCTGGGTCCCTGCGCGGGCTCACGATGACCGCGCCACGCCGGATCCTCGTGGGAGCCGACGGCTCGGTCCATGCTGCGCACGCGCTCGAATGGGCGGCGGAGCTGGCCGTAGCTTTGGGAGCCGAGGTAGTGGCGGTGCACGCCCTCGGGATGCTCAGCCACCTCGGTTCGCCGACCACCTTGCTCCCCGCGCACGAGCACCGTGAAGAGGTGCGCGCGCTGCTCGAGACCAAGTGGTCCGAGGCATTGCGCGCTTCTGGAGTGACACACCGTTGCCTTCTGGTCGACGGGAACCCCGTAATGGCACTGATGGCAGTCGCCGACGAGGAGGACGTAGACCTCGTAGTCGTGGGGACTCGTGGCGCCGGTGGATTCCCCGGACTACAGCTCGGGAGCACCAGCTATCAGCTCCTCCAGCACACGAAGCGCCCGGTGGTGGTAGTGCCCGACGATTAGCCTTTTGCGCGTCTGGTAGCGCGAATCTCCCCCGATGACAACGTCGGTCCGGACGCCGAGAAGCTTCACGCCGGGGCGGGGCGGAAAGCCCCCCGTCTTCGGCCGCAGAGACAGAGCCTCACCCGGCACGCAGCCCTCGAGCTCGAACGCCACAGGGACCAGTAGCCAAGGGATGGGACCGGGGATCGAAGCGACCCTGGTGATGAGCGCGTCGGCGGAGAACGGTGCTGTGGTGCTCTGTGGCCCCAAGGCCTCATCTTCGGACCGTTCGGTCCTGTCGATCATGGGGGGCCTGGAGTACCGTGACTCCCAGCGTGTCGATGATCGTCCTGCTCCTGAGCAACGTCTGGGCGAAGAAGGCCCGATCCATCGGGCTCT
>JBELAS010000222.1:0-3347 GCA_049508615.1 Acidimicrobiales bacterium | reverse complement strand
GCCGATGACGAGGTGCAGACGCCGGGCACCGGGCCCGTAGCCGTGGGAGCGCTGCCCTTCGATCCGGCGGCCGATCCCTCCACTCCGGCCGAGATGGTCATTCCCGCCGCCGTCCTGGGGCGAGGCCGCGATGGTCGCACGTGGGTCACCCGTATCCACGCCGACCCTTGGACAGTATCGTGCGATCTCGAGCGACGCCGTTCGCATCACGGCGAACCGCCCGAGCCCTTCGACGTGCGCGCTGTGGTGTCGAGAAGCGAGTGGGCCCGTGCGGTGGCGACGGCGCTCGAAGGCATCGCTGAGGGCAAGCTCAAGAAGGTCGTGCTCGCTCGCCAGGTGATCGTCTCCGCCGACGCGGAATTCTCGATCGCCACAGTGGTTGCCCGCCTGCGCCGTGAAAACCCGCATTGCTACGTGTTCGCGGTGGACGGTCTGGTCGGGGCCAGTCCGGAGCTGCTCGTGGAGCGACGCGGTGAGCTCGTGCGGAGCCGGCCGATGGCCGGTACGGTGCCGCTCGGCGACGAGGGCGCTTTGCAATGGCTGGCGACATCGCGTAAGGACCAATGGGAGCACACGCTCGTGGTCGATGCAGTCGTCGAGCGCCTGGCCTTGCGATGCCTTGACCGGCCACGCGTCTCGAGAGCCGATGTCGCGGCGTTCGCCGAGCTCGCACACTTCGTGACGAGTGTCGAGGGTCGCCTTGTCCCGCCGCCACCGTCGGCTCTCGACCTGGCACTCGAGCTGCATCCAACCCCGGCGGTCGCCGGTGAGCCGACAGCGTCGGCGCTGGAGCTGATCTCGCGGCTCGAGCCGCGACGGCGCGGTCGATACGGCGGACCTGTCGGCTGGGTCGATGCCCATGGCGACGGTGAGTTCGCCGTGGCGCTGCGTTGCGCCCAGGTGCACGCGAACCAAGCCGTGCTGTACGCGGGTGCCGGCATCGTTGCAGGGTCGACGTCGGAGGCCGAGTGGCAAGAGACGGAGGTGAAGCTCGAGCCGATGCTTCGCGCGCTCGCGCGCCGCTGACTTACGGGCCGGGCGCGACTCGCGCAGGTGTCGTCACCGGGTGAATGCCTCCTGGACGGCGCGAAGGACGGCATGATGGCGGTGCACGTTCACGTGGCGTTCGGAGCACGCACGGACGATCTGCACGCCGCCCGCCGCGATGGAGTCGGCAAGTGCCGGCATCAACTCTTCGCCGTGTCGCACGTCCACGACACCGATGTCGTAAAGGGCACCCAAATGGCGGAGGTCGACGTCCTGCGGAGCGCCGAAGAGGTCTTCGAAGTGTGCGGGCAGCGCCGCTTGGGGTAGGAAGGAGAAGATCCCGCCGCCGTTGTTGTCGAGAACGACGAAGACGGCGTCGATGCCGCGTCGGCGGGACCCGAGGAACCCGTTGGCGTCGTGCAAGAGACACAGGTCACCGACGAGGGCGACCGTGGCCGGCCACGCCCGACCGGCAGACATCCCGAGCACGGTAGACACGAAACCGTCGATCCCGTTGACGCCTCGGTTGGCCATCACTGTGATGCCGGCGCGGGGGCGAGCAAAGGTCTCGAGGTCCCGAACGGGCATGCTCGACGCCACCGCGAGCGCAGAACCGTCCGGGATCCCGGCCATCACGTCGCGGGCGATTCGACCTTCGAAAGGCTCGGACCAAGAGTCGAGCACGCCGTCCATGACCGACCGCGCCGTTCTCTCGGCCTGCATCCACGAGGAGAGCCATGAGTCGTCCCGAGCGCCCTCGACGCGGTCGGCGACCGCCTCGAGCAAAGGCGCGGGTTCGACCTCGAGCACCAGCTCTGCGGCGTGGTGCGGATCGGACCACGAGCGGTCGGGATCGACCATGACCACAGACGACGGGCCCAACCACGACATGACGTGCTTGGACGTGAGCGGGCCGCCGACGCGCAGCACCAGGTCGGGAGCGAGCTCGTCGCGCACCTGGTCGATCCTCGACAAGACGTCATACGTGGACACGGCCACGTCTCCGGTGCGAAGTCCCGAGATGGGATCCGCGAGGATCGGCCATCTCGCTGCTCGTGCCAGCCGGCTCACCGGTTCCGAGCCCACGGCTGCGCCCCAGCCGGCGACCACGACGCCCTTTGGCGTAGAAGCGACGCGGGCAGCCAGAGCATTCACGACCGTGGCGTCGGCGAGACGTCGGGGTCTCGGCACCTGGAGCCAAGGGGCGGCACCTGCACGGCCCCCGAGGTCGAATCGTGACTCTGTTGCCGACACCAGTGGCTCACGAAAGGGAAGGTTGAGATGCACCGGACCGCCAGGGGGCCCCTGCGCTTCTGCCAAGGCCCGGGCTGCCATCCACCGCCAAGTAGCGAGCATCTGGTCGTCGTCGGTCGGCGCATCGGGCTCGAAGAACCAACGCACCGCCGTGCCGTAGAGATGGCCCTGGTTGACGCTCTGTCCGGCACCCACCTCGCGTAGCTCAGGGGGCCGGTCGGCCGTGCATACGATCATCGGTACCCGGGCGTGGAACGCCTCGAGCACCGCTGGGTGGAAGTTGGTGGCCGCCGTGCCCGAGGTGCACGTCACCACTGCCGGTCGGCCCGACGCCTTGGCCAGCCCGAGGCCGAAGAAGCCGGCCGAGCGCTCGTCGAGGTGGACGTGCACCCGAAACCCCGGGTGATCGGCGAATGCCAGTGCGAGCGGGGTCGACCGGGACCCGGGGGAGACCACGGCGTCGGTCAACCCACCTCGGTTCCATTCGTCCACGAGGCAGTGGGCGAAGGCACTGTTCCCGTCCATGCTCATGGGATCATCGGTGTGTGCGCTTGGTACTGGTCCACGGCTTCAGCCAGACGCCGGCCACGTGGGACAAGGTCCGCCGTCACCTCCCGGTGAGCACCGGCGGCGAACCCATCGACGTCGTCACACCCGATGTGCCCGATGATCTTGATTTCAGAGCCACGGCACGCACCATCGCCAAGGCCTGCGGGCGCGGCATCTACGGCGGCTATTCGATGGGTGGTCGTCTGTGTCTTCGGATGGCACTCGATCTTCCCGACCTCGTGCGCGGGCTCGTCCTCGTGAGTGCTGCTCCTGGAATAGCCGATGACGGCGCACGTGCAGAGCGCGCTGTGCTCGATGACGAGCTTGCTTGTCGAGCGATGGACATCGGCGTCGGCGCGTTCGTGAAGCAATGGCTGGACAACCCCCTGTTCGTCACGCTCGAACCCGATGCCGACGAGGTGGTAGAGCGCGCAGGTGCCTACACCGTCGAGCGTCTGGTGCATCAGCTCGGAGTCCTCGGTCAGGGTGTCCAGGAACCGCTGTGGCACCGCCTGGGTGAGCTCGGTGTGCACGTCGCGATCGTCACGGGCCGGGCC
>JBELAS010000221.1:0-3376 GCA_049508615.1 Acidimicrobiales bacterium | reverse complement strand
TTCTTCGGAACCGAGGATCTTGACCGTGTTCTTGTTGGCACCGACCGTCCCATCGGAGCCGAGGCCGAAGAAGATCGCTCGCAGCGTGTCGGGCGGCTCGATGTCGAGCGACGCGTCGTAAGGAATGCTCGATCCTGAGACGTCGTCGGTGATGCCGACGGTGAACCGCCTTCGTGGTTGCTCCCGTCCGAGCTCTTCGAATACCCCGGCAGCCATTCCCGGCGTGAACTCCTTCGAGGACAGCCCGTAGCGACCGCCGATTACGAGTGGCATTACCGCTAGCTCGGCGTTCGCGTGCGCCTCGGCCAGCACGCTGACGACATCGAGGTAGAGCGGCTCCCCGAGCGAACCGGGCTCTTTCGTCCTGTCGAGCACGGCGACCCGTGACACCGTCGGCGGCAAAGCGTCGAGTAGCGCCTTGGTCGGGAACGGCCGGTAGAGGCGTACAGTCACCACCCCCACCCGCTCACCCGACGCAGCGAGGTGCGCGACAGTCTCGCACGCGGTCTCAGCACCCGATCCCATCACGATGACCACTCGCTCCGCTTCAGGGTGCCCGGAGTAGTCGACGAGGTGGTATCGGCGGCCGGTGCGCTCGGCGAGGCGGGCCATGGCGTCTTCGACCAGCTTCGGCGTGCGGGCATAGAAGGGGTTCGCGGTCTCGCGCGTCTGGAAGTAGACGTCGGGGTTCTGCGAGGTGCCCCGGATGAACGGGCGTTCCGGCGACATCGCCCGCAGGCGATGTGCATGGATCAGCTCCTCGGGCACGAGCGCACGCAGGTCGTCGTCGGTGAGCAGCTCGATCGTGTTCAGTTCGTGCGAGGTCCTGAAGCCGTCGAAGAAGTGCACGAAGGACACCCGCGCCGAGAGCGTCGCGGCCTGGGCCACTGCCGCCAGGTCGTGCGCTTCCTGGACCGAGGAGGACGCGAGCATCGCGAAGCCGGTCTGACGGACCGCCATGACGTCGGAGTGGTCGCCAAAGATCGACAGCGCTTGCGTAGCGAGCGAGCGGGCGGCGACGTGGAACACGGTTGGCGTCAGCTCACCGGCAATCTTGTACATGTCCGGGATCATGAGCAGGAGGCCCTGGGAGGCGGTGAACGTCGTCGACAGCGCCCCGCCCTGCAGGGCACCGTGCAGGGCGCCGGCCGCCCCTCCCTCGCTCTGCATCTCGACCACGGCGGGCACGGAGCCCCAGACGTTCGTCCGCTTCTCGCTCGCCCACTGGTCGGCCAGCTCGGCCATCGGCGAGGCCGGTGTGATCGGGTAGATGCAGCAGACCTCGTTCAGGCGGTAGGCGACCGACGCCGCCGCCTCGTTTCCGTCCAGCGTCGCCCGCATCAGCCGCCCTCCGCTATCATCTCGATCGCGTGCACCGGGCACTGCTCGAAGCACGTCCCGCAGCCGGTACAGCGGTCGAAGTCGAACCGGTAGCGGTGTCCGACGCCAAGCTTGATCACCGCGTCCTCCGGGCACGCCCCGAGGCAGGCGTCGCACTCGAAGCAATTCCCGCACGACAGGCACCGCGCTGCCTCGTAGCTCGCCTCCTCGAGTGACAGACTGCCTAGTACCTCGCCGAAGTCGGTGACCCTCACGTCGAGCGCGAGCTCGGGTTGACGGCGGCGTGCCGCGTCGCCGAAGTACCACAAGTGCAATAGGTCGAACGTCGCCGACTCGTGCTTCGGGACGAGCGCAGCCGTGGCGCCGCGTAGCCAGGTGTCGATGTGGCGAGCTGCCTTCTTGCCGTGCCCCACTCCGACCGTCACCGTGCGCTCGTCAGGCACCATGTCCCCGCCGGCGAACACACCGGGACACCCGGTCATCATCGAGCTCGACACGATCACGGTGCCGTCTTCGGTGAATTCCACCTCCGGCACGGCCTTGAGGAAGGCGGTGTCGGCCTCTTGGCCTACGGCGACGATGAGGGTGTCGGCGGTGAGGTCTTCGAAACGCCCGGTGGGCTGGGGAAACCCGTTCTCGTCCAGCTCCATGGCCTCGACCGTCAGCGTCGGGCCGTCAAAGGCGGTGATCGTTCGTAGCCAGTTGATGCGCACTCCCTCGCGCTCGGCGTCCTCGGCCTCCTCCTCATGCGCCGGCATCTGGGCGCGGGTACGTCGGTAGACGACGATCGCGTCGTCCGCGCCCAGCCGCCGGGCGGTCCGGGCGGCGTCCATTGCAGTGTTGCCGCCCCCGTAAACCGCGACCCGCCGGCCGACCGACGGCCGCTCGCCGGAGGCGACGTTGCGCAGAAACGACACAGCGTCGACGATCCGCCCGGCGTCTCGGGCCGGGATGTCGACACGCTTGGACAGATGCGCTCCCACTGCCACGAAGACGGCGTCGAAGCCGCCTTCATGCCGCTCGGCGGCGAGGTCCTCGACCCGATGTCCGCAGGTGATCCGCACACCGAGCGCCTCGATCCGCTGCAGCTCGGCGCCGAGCACCTCACGGGGCAGCCGGTAGGCCGGGATCCCGTAGCGCATCATCCCGCCAGGCTCGCCTCCGGAGTCGCGGATCTCGACCTCGTGGCCACGCCGGGCCAGGTGATAGGCGGCCGACAACCCGCTCGGCCCGGCACCCACGACGAGCACGCGCTTGTCGCTGCGGGCCGGCGGCATGGGCAACGCCCACCTCCGCTCCAGAGCGAGGTCGCCGAGAAAGCGCTCGACCGCGTGAATCGAGACCGCGCTGTCGAGCTGGGCGCGGTTACAGTCACTCTCGCAGGGGTGGTAGCAGACGCGACCGTGGATAGCCGGAAACGGATTGTCGGCGACGAGCTCACGCCATGCTTGCTCGTGGTGGCCGGCCTCGACGTGTGCCAGCCAGGCCTGGATGTTCTCACCGGCCGGACATGCGGCGTTGCACGGAGGCAAGAGGTCAACGTAGACGGGGCGGCGCACCCGGACCGGACCAGCCCGGGGCCGACCGTGCAACAGGTCCGGCAGCGGCGTGATATCTCGCCCGATCACGTCTGTGTCCGCCGCCAGCCGACGCGTCGCTCCGGCCACCGAGCCACCGCGACGGCATCGCCATCCTCGTCAACCGCGGGACCGGGTAAGTCCTCCCACGACGGCGAGCCGGGGCGGTGGTGCACGAGTGCTTGCATGTTAGACTCCTCCAGGCGCGACGTCTGTCTTGAACTCCGCACAGCTCAATGTGCCTGCGCACCCGGCCGACGTGTTAGGGCGGAATGTTACTCTCCGGCTCGTGCTCTGCCAACGGTCGCAGCAGGCACGATATGTCGCAGAATTTTGGATGTCGTAGCAGAGCATGAGGGTGCTGGGCGCTCCAGCCAGATGTGTGGGCGCCGAGAACCTCGTCCGTATGCCTCACGCAGCGAGTTCGTACTCGTGGATGAGACCGCCGAGCTTGTCTG
>JBELAS010000220.1:0-3392 GCA_049508615.1 Acidimicrobiales bacterium | reverse complement strand
GATCGCGCGTGCGCTTGAGCTCGAAGAACCCGTCGGTCCCGGCAACGAGCAGGAACCCGTCCCATAGTTTTCCCGCTGCCTCGCCACGCGGTGCAGGCGTGACCACCGGGCCGAAGAACGCATGTCCGTCCACGCTTATCACCGGCGTGCCCACATCGAGACCCACCTTCTTCATGCCGAGCTCGTGCGACTCTTTGATCGCCTCGTCGTAATCGGTGGTTCGGGCGGTCTCCAGCAATGAGTCGGGCAGACCCACCTCGGCCACTGCCTCCCCGAGGGCACCTAGGTCCTTGCGGTTCTGGTCGTGGAAACGGGTGCCTATCGCCGTGTACAGGGAGAGAAGCACCTCTTCACCCTTCTCGGCCTTGGCCGCCGCGCATATCCGCACAGGCCCCCAGGCCTGCTTCATCCTCTCCAGATACTCGTCGGGAAAACTCCTGCCCTCGTGCTGCTGAAGGTTCAGGTAGGCGAGCGACATAACGTGCCAGGTCGTCTGAACTGGCCTCACCTTCTCGACCTCGAGCATCCACCTGGAGGTGATCCACGCCCAAGGACACACGGGGTCGAACCAGAAGTCAACGTCTTGATGCGATTCGGTCATGACCTCTGAACACTGCGAACCTTCCTGGTCTTCCCTCGTCCAAATACCCATCGAGGTGCGTTAAGGAGTCAGTGGTGAGTCGAACCAGCTCTATCCGGCGAAGGTGTGAGCTAGGCCGATGACGGCGCCGGCACTCAGCACCCAGATCGAGCTCGGATGAAGACGAACGAGAACGACCAGAGTGACGGCAGCAAGTACGGCGGTCAGCGGGTCGACGATGCCCACGCGAGCCAGATCAATGGTGACACCAGCCATGATGCCTAGGGCGGCCACGTTGACTCCGTCGAGGGCCGCCGCCGTCCAGCTCCATGCCCTCAGACGCGGGACCACAGGTGCGAGTCCTGCCATCATCACGAACGACGGGCGAAGATCCCGGCGGTTGCGGCCACGGCGCCGCCGATCCCGGCGCTGAGGTAACCGATGAAAGTGGCGGTGGTGAACACCGGGCCCGGGGTGAATTGGCCGATCGAGACGGCGTCGAGAAGCTGGCGAGAAGTGATCCACCCGTTGTGCCCGACAAGGTCTCCGCGCAGGAAGGCGAGCAGGACGTAGCCACTGCCGAAGACCACACAGCCAAGCTTGGCGAACTCGACTAGAACCGCAACAAGAGAAGGGTGGTGACGAACCTCGGCCACCTTGGAAGACAGGACAGGCAGGACGCCGGCTAGCGAACGTGGTGGGTAACGAATATTGACCGCGAGGGTGACTCCCCCGCCGACGACGACCATCACGATCAGAACGTTTACTCCGAGCAGATAGGCCGCGAAGCCGGCGACCCCGCCGCCAACGAGGAGCACTCGACCCTTGATGGCAGTTCGGGCCAGTCCCCACAGAGCTTGGGCGATGATGGCGATGACGACGGGCTTGATGCCATAGAGCAGACCCTGACCGGCCGACGTGGTTCCCCACCGGGTGTAGGCCCAGGCAAGCGCGCCTACGATGATCATGGCGGGCGTGATGAAGCAGGCACCGCCGATGACTAACCCTGCCCAGCCGGCTCGGCGTCGTCCCAGCAGCATGCCGACCTGGGTGGAAGTCGACCCCGGCAGCACGCTGGCCGTTCGAGCAGGTCGAGGAACTCCTGTTCACTGAGCCAGTGTCGGCGAACGACCATCTCTTGGCGCATGAGGGCGAGATGAGCGGCGGGCCCGGCGAAACCGATGACACCCAGCTTCGCCAGGACCCAGGCGACCTCCCCGAGCCGCTTCTTGGCCGACCCCGCTGTGGCCGGGGTCAAAGCATGAGCGCGTCGGCCGGCTCGCGCAGGGTCTTCTTCGTGCCCCGAAGGGCATGTCGTCCGGTTGCCGCAGCCCGGTAGACGTGCCAGGGCCCGCCATCTACGACCTCCTGGCGTGACGTGAACAGTTCTCTTGTCTCCATCCCCATGGCCAAATTGGTGTGATAGTCGGTCGCAATGACTCGTCGAAGCCACGCACCGTTCCGGACCCCGCGCGAGCACGCGCAGGCTACCGAGGTCGCCTTCGCCGATTCCACCCTTACGACCTGGGTCGGGCACAGCTCGGCCCAGGGACGACCCCGGCCGTGCCAGGCATTTCTTCTACCTCTGGCACTAGGTCGAGGCTCACCGCGTCAACCTCAGTCCCGGCCACGAAACCGCTGACTGACACGAGGTCGATGTCTTTGTCAATCTGCCCTGTCCAGGGCCAATCCGAGCGCCCGAAAACGAGGGTGGCGGCGGTCGCGAGTTGTACGATTCACGTAGAAGGCAGGAGGACTGCGTGGCGACCGCAGGCAGTAATGGGCTGACACGGCGCGGCGGGGAACGACGGCCTCCAGCGAACACGCCCTTGGATGTGGGCAACGCCCTGCGCGAAGCACGCGAACAGTCGGGCGTCACCCTGGCCGAGATCCGTGATCGTACTGGTATCTCCTGGCAGCATCTCGAAGCGCTCGAGACGATGGACGTCGCCCGGTTGCCGGATCAGCGCACCGTGGTTACGGCCGCGCGCCGCTACTCCGAGGTAGTGGGCCTTGATCCCTCCGAGGTTTGCGCCACGGCACTGCGCGCATGGCAAGACGAACACTGGAGAGAAGGCGAAACGCAAGTCGCTCCACCGGCCCCGGGAGATACAGGCACCCAAGCGCACTTGCGGGCGTTCACCCAGACCGCAGAGATCCCCATAGCCCGCGCCATCGGAGCACCGGGCGGCGGCGCGGCCTCGGAGCACTTCGTCGAGACCGACGCCATCCCGATAACCTCCCGCCCACACCCGAAGATGCGCCTCGCTCCCCGATGGCTTGAGGCGATGCTGGGCCTCACCGCTCTGCTTCTGCTCCTCGGTGCGGCCGGACTGGCAGTGCACCAATACAAGCCGCAATGGCTCGCCGACATCCACCTGGCACACGGACACTCGCCCGCCGTCAACGCCACCACCGGGTCGGTGACTCCCAACCAGAGCGCGCATTCCTCGCGTGCATCACACACCTCGACTTCAGCCTCACGCGCGCTCGTCACGCAAACCGCAAGCGGCACAGGCTCGGCATCCGTCACGGTGCACGCCAAGAGCTACCAAGTGGTCATATCCGCCCAGAAACCGTGCTGGATCGATGCGACGATCCCGCCTGGCGGCTCGGGTCCCGTGTTCATGGGCATCCTCCAGGCCGGGGACACCAAGACACTCGCCCCAGTGCAAGGCGAGCTTTCGATCGAATTCGGCGCCAGCTTCGTCATCGTTCAGATCCAGATAGCAGGAAAGACGGTGGCGGGGTGGTCGTTTACACCACCCACGGCGCCACTCACCCTGAGCTTCACAACCTCCCCCGGTTCTTG
>JBELAS010000022.1:0-12213 GCA_049508615.1 Acidimicrobiales bacterium | reverse complement strand
CACCACCCAGTCCGGGTCACCCCTTAGCAGCTGACGGCACTGCGCGCGTGCTTCGTCGCCCACGACGCGTTGTAGCTCGCGCACCATCCACGGGTAGGGATGCGGGCCCATCACAGAGCCGAGGCAGTAGTGGGTGTCCTCGACGGTCGCCACCCAGTCCCGAAGCGCCTCGTTGATCGCGTCCTTCAGTGTCCTGCTGCCACCCTTCACCGAACGCACCTGTGCCCCGAGCAGCTCCATTCGGAAGACGTTGAGCTCCTGGCGCTTCGTGTCGAGCTCCCCCATGTACACGACGCACTCCATGCCGAAGAGCGCCGCCGCGGTGGCCGTCGCCACGCCGTGCTGGCCCGCCCCCGTCTCGGCGATCAACCGGTGCTTACCCATGCGGCGGGCGAGCAGCGCCTGACCGACCACGTTGTTGAGCTTGTGAGACCCGGTGTGGGCGAGGTCCTCCCGCTTGAGCAGCACCCTCACGCCCAGGCGCTCCGACAGGCGATAGCACTGCGTCATCGGGGTGGGCCGGCCTCCGTAGTCGCGAAGCAAGGAGTCGAGCTCCTCGTGGAAAGCCGGGTCTGCCCACGCGGCTGCAAACGCCTCCTTCAGCGCGGTGCACGCCGGGATGAGCGACTCGGGAACGAAGCGGCCCCCGAACTCCCCGAAACGGCCTCTTTCCCCCGGTTCTCCCATCACGCGCGCGGCCTGTTCATCGTTCATCGCGGCACCCTCTTCCAAAGCTGCGACGTGCGAGCTTCTGTGGCCACTTCTTCGCTCGCCTTCGGCTCGTTCACGCGTCCTCATCCCAGTCATACGGGCTCTCGGGCTCACCGACCCGGTCCGTGCCGTCGGCCACGTCCAATTCTTGTGGGCGGAGGGGCTCGTGCACGCCTAATCCCGTGATCTGCGCATCCTCGGACTCTCCGGCCGCGCGCCGCGCGGCGACGACGAACGCCCGAAGCTTGCGCGGGTCCTTCACGCCTGGCATCGCCTCCACCCCCGTGGACACGTCCACGCCGAAGGGGTGCAGGTGGTCGATCGCGTCGGAGACGTTGCCGGCGTGGATCCGGGCGAGTCGGCGTCGACCATCACCAACCCCGCACCGTAGGAGTCCAGACGCATGATGTTGCGGTGCCCGGCCGGGAACGCCTTGATCGTGAGAGGCACCCGCTCTGCTACCCAGCGCGTGTCCTGAGCCGTCTCGTCCCCGTGAAGCTGCGCGGCACGAAGCCCGATCGAGTTCGTGATCTGCACCACCCGCACCGGTGCCTCGTTGCGGAACACCCCCACCGTGAGGATCTCGGAGGGGAGGCGCTCAATGATCCGCCGCACGGCCTGGGGGGAGACCTGCCGGCGCGAAGGCGCGAACACGAATCCGACGGCGTCGGCGCCCAACCCCACCGCGAGCAACGCGTCCGCCTCTGAGGTGATGCCGCAGATCTTTATCAACACCTCTCGGCTTCCCCTCTCATCCTCGACCCCACCGCCCGCACTCGCCGTCTCCCGTGATCTCGGACCTCCACCGTTCAGCGCCTCGCACGCCCGTGCACCGCGGCGCCTTTCCGGGGAGCGACCTCGTGCCCGCCGAGCTCCGACACCGACTTCCGCCGATCTCGGGCACGAAGCAACGACTCCCCCACGAGGACGGCTTGATAGCCGGCATCTGCCAGTACACGGGCGTCCTCGGCGCTCGCGATACCGGACTCGGCGACCGCCACCACTCCTGAGGGGATGGACCGCGCCAGGCGTGTCGCGCGCGTCGTGTCCACCTCGAATGTCTCGAGGTCCCGCTGGTTCACCGCGACCAGCTCCACGCCGAGCGCCAATGCCCGGTCGAGCTCCTCCTCGTCGTGCACCTCTACGAGGGCGTCCATAGCCAGCTCGCGCACGAGGGCGTGCAGCTCCCCGAGCTCCTCGTCACTCAGCACTCCCGCGATCAGGAGCACCGCGTCGGCCCCCATGATGCGGGCGTCGCACACGTCGGCCTCGCCCACGGTGAAGTCCTTACGCAACACCGGAAGGGCGCAGACGCCGCGGGCCACTACGAGGTCTTGCGCCGAGCCCCCGAAGAACCGCTCGTCGGTCAACACAGAGAGGCAGGCTGCACCACCTGCCGCGTACTCACGGGCCACCGCCTCGACGTCCAGGCCGGAGGCGATGTCGCCCTTGGACGGAGATCGCCGTTTGATCTCCGCCACGACAGCCAAGCTCTGGTGGTTCGCCACTTGGTCGCGAAAGCCCCTAGGAGCAGGAGTCGCCTCGGCCTGCGCGAACAGAGCACCCTTGTCACGCCGGTCTGTCTCGGCATGGGCACGGTGAGCGGCGACGATCTGGTCGAGATAGGTGGCCGGCTGCACCAAACGAGCCTACCCGGGTCGATACGGCGCTCCTAGAACCAGCCGGCCGAGGACCCTCCCGGCCTCGGTCACCGTTGACTCACGCCGACCGGGTGCCGTCTCGTGGGCCAACGGCTCGTTCCCCACGAACCTCGACCACTCAAGCGACAACCGGGAGGCTGCGCGCCTCGGCTGGGACCGCCTGCGTCGCGCCCGCCTCCGTCGGTACGCGGATTTCGACCGAGCACGGCGGTGTGACGTTGCGGTGCAGGTAACCGAGAGCACACATCGTCCCTAGCGTCGGTGACCATGCACAGGACGTGACCGAGCCGACCACCTTGTCTCCGAGACTCACCTCGCTGCCACGGGGTATCACCGCCACACCCGAAGCCGCCTTTTCGATCACCAGTCCGCGAAGTCGACGCGCCACGCGGTTTCCCCGAGCTTCGAGACGGGCGACTACCTCCTGGCCCGTGTAACACCCTTTTGTCAAGCTCACACATCGCTCGAGCAGGTGCGCCTCCGCAGCGATCGTCCGCTCGTCGAGCTCGGCCCCCATTGCGGGGATGCCCGCCTCGACACGGATCGACTCCCAAGCGTCGCGCCCACAGGGCCGCGCACCGGGGGGTGCCTC
This sequence comes from Acidimicrobiales bacterium, assembly GCA_049508615.1. Classification (GTDB taxonomy): domain Bacteria; phylum Actinomycetota; class Acidimicrobiia; order Acidimicrobiales; family UBA8190; genus Bog-564. The sequence goes on along the minus strand of JBELAS010000022.1, from coordinate 9,249 downwards.
CGGCGCCTCGCCGAGCAGGTCGACGCCCACGACACCGTTCCACTCGTAAGGCAGGACGAGCGAAGAGCCGGGCCCGGCCACGCCGCCCGAGGCCGCCTCGGACGCCCCCGGGCCGCGCAGGGCGAGGCAGTGCCAACCCAAGGGTTCTATGACCACTTTCACGCGCAGCTTGAATCGATCGAGCCGCGCTCTCACCGCGTCGCCGTACCCGGCATCGACGTCGACCAGCAGCTCCTCGTCACCGAGGCGCGTGACTCGAACCAAGGCCTCGAGCTTTCCCTGCGGGGATAGCAGGAGCGCGTCTGCCGACGCTTTGGTCTCGAGCACGGTCAGGTCTTGACTGCACTGGCCTTGCAGGAACTCGACCGCGTCGGTGCCGGCTACGCGCACGACGTCGCGCTCGAGCTTAAGCGCGCCCATAGTATGACGCAGGGCGTCGTAGTCCTCGTCGAAACGTCCTTCCGGCGCAGGACGAAGAACACCACGAGGCACCCGCGAACTCACGACTCGGTCGCCTCTCGAGCGGGTGTTGTCTCCGCCACATCAGACGACGACGCAGCCTCGCTACGCTGGGCTGTCCGGCGCGCCCCCTCGGACTCAGTCACGGACGCCGCCTCTGCTTCGCGTCGCACCGCTGTGGCGCGGCGCGCCGCGGGAACCGCCGCCAGGAGCGCTGCCGCCTTGTTGACGCACTCCGCGTCCTCTTGTGCCGGGTCGCTGTCCGCCACGATGCCGGCACCCGCCTGTACGGATGCGCGACCGTCGGGGCGCACGACCATCGTGCGGATGGCGATGGCGGTGTCGACGTTCCCGGAGAAGTCGAGGTACCCGACGACGCCCCCGTAGACGCCGCGTTTTGTCGGCTCGAGATCGTCGATGATCTGCATCGCGCGCACCTTGGGCGCCCCCGACAGCGTGCCCGCGGGCAGCGTAGCGCGCAGCACGTCGATGGGGCCCTTGCCCGGCGCCAGGGCACCCGAGACCTGAGAGGTGAGGTGCATGACGTGGCTGTAACGCTCCACGGACATGAGCTCGTCCATGTGCTCGGTACCGAAGCTCACCACCCGGCCCAGGTCATTGCGCGCGAGGTCCACCAACATCACGTGCTCTGCAACTTCCTTCGGATGTTCGGACAGCTCGCCGGCCAGCCGCTCGTCCTCGGCCTCGGTGGTACCCCGTCTGCGCGTGCCTGCGATCGGACGCGACACGACCACGCCATCGCGAAGACGCACCATGGGCTCCGGCGAGGATCCCACCACGCAACACTGCTCGGTACGCAGGAAATAAAGGTAAGGGCTCGGGTTGACCAGCCGAAGTGCGCGATAGACGTCGAACGGTTCCGCGTCCAGGTCCAGGTCGAAGCGTTGAGAGAGCACGACCTGGAACACGTCTCCCGCGCGTATGTGCTCCTTCGCCACCTCGACGGCTCCCATGAACGCAGCAGGCGACATCGTACGCGCGAACGCCGGGACCGCCTCGGCGCAGCTCGGCGCAGCAGCCGATGTCCCAGTGAGATCGACGAGAGACGGGTCCTCGAAAGGCAGTTCCTCGAGCGGGCGGAACAGGTCTTGTGCCAGCACCTCGAGGCGCGCCTCGGCGGACTCGTAAGCGGCACGCAGCTCGATCTCGGTCGCGTCCTCGGACACCACCACGTTGTCCACGAGCACCACTCGTTGGAGCCATCGGTCGAAAGCGCACAGCTGACCGATCATGAAGAGCACGGCGTCGGGGAACCCGAGGTCGTCAGGTGGGGTGTCGGGCAGCCGCTCGATCTCTCTCACCACGTCGTAGCCGACGTAGCCCACCAACCCACCATGAAGAGGAGGTAGGCCTGGGAGAGCCGGCGCCTTGTACGCCTCGAGGACGGCCCTCAATGTAGCCAGCACCCCGTGGTTCATCTGCGCACTCACCTGGGCGGGAAGAACCACCGCCCCCGACGCGCCGACCTGTGGTCCCGTGGCCGTGAGCGTGAGAAGCGGGTCGCGCCCGACGAACGACCACCGTCCCCATCGCTCGCCTCCCTCCACCGACTCGAACAGGAAACCAGGCCGCTCCCCCGTCACCTGCAAGAACGCACCCACCGGGGTCAAGGTGTCCGCTACAAGGGTGCGCCAGACGGGCACGATGCGATGGCCGAGGGCCAGTTCCCGAAAGCCCTCGAGCCCCGGGCTACAAGAAGCGCCACAAGAAGCCGAGATCCGAACCGTGCTCACCCGCCTGTCGCGGGTTGGCCGAAGGAGCGGTAGAAACACGAGCGCTCTCCGGTGTGACAGGCACCGTGCCCGTCCTGGTCCACCACCACCAGCAGGGTGTCGCCGTCGCAGTCATAGGAGACCGATCTCACCCACTGACGGTCGCCAGAGGTCTCACCTTTGCACCAGTACTCCTGGCGGCTGCGGCTCCAGAACCAGCTCCTGCCGGTGTCGAGCGTCCGCCGCAGAGCCTCAGAGTCCATGTAGCCGAGCATGAGGACGCATCCGTCGGCCGCGTCCTGGATGACCGCGGGAACGAGCCCGTCGGCTCCGAACCGAATCTCCTCCATCTCCTCGTCCGTGAACGAGATCGGCTTCGCCACCCGGCTCGGCGGCTCGGCCAGAGCCGGCCCCCGAGCCCCTGCGTCGCCTCCGGCCGCCACAGAAGGCACCGTCGTCGCAGAAGCCACAGCCCCCGCCGGTGCGGGTGCGGACGGTTCCGGTCCAGGTGAGGCGCGGTCCGGGCTCATTGCCCTTCCACGATACCGGTACGCCTGACCAGCCCTTGCAGCTACTTCCCAAAGGCCCCTGCTCGATTCCGGGAAATACCCCGAAGACGTCCCTTTCGAGGGTCACCTCCGGCGGACCACCTGAAATCGCAATGGGTGACAAGGCCACGAACAAAGTAGATATGGCCGCGATCGTGACAGCCGTGTGGCACTATCGCTGGTACCGATTAAGCGTTCAAGAGCCCCAGCGAGACGGCCTTTTCCTGGCGCCGAGACCCCAGTTCCGCTACCACCAGCATCACCCGGGATCACTGGAATGTCGGCGGATTCCCACGGATTCTGGTTGCTGCCGAGGTGACTACGAAGGCTCACCGGCACTTCCCGGGCGTCACCGACCTTATTCCGAACAATGCCCAACGCAGCCCCTGGCATTGACCACGCCGTACTCCTTTGTCATGTGGAAAATACCTGAGGTCGCCGACCTCTATTGCAGTTTGTCCGTGCGCACCGGAAGGCGCACAAGCAGCGCTATAGCGGCCTCCCGCTCCATCTCCCAGCAGCCTGCCCAAGCTCGTCCTACAGGTAGAGGCCGGTCCCACCGTCGATGCGCTCGCTGGCCACAGCGTGGATGTCACGTTCGCGCAGAATGACATAGTCGTCGCCCTGCACCTCCACCTCGAAGCAGTCGTCGGGGTTGAACAACACCTTGTCCCCCGGCTTGACGGTACGTACGTGAGGCCCTACGGCCACTGCCTCTGCCCACGACAGCCGCCTCGAGACCTGTGCCGTGGCGGGTATCAAGATGCCTGCGCGCGACCGGCGCTCACCTTCCGCTCGCGGCGGCTGCGCCAGGACCCGGTCGGCGAGCATCGTGACCGGCTGCTTCGGTGAGAGCGAACGCGCAGGAGCGGCTTCCTGGCGCGCGAAGGACTGCTTCGGCCTGACGGAACGGGCTTGCTTCGAGGGCCTTGCCGGAGCGGGGACCACTCAGGCACGCTACAACATTCCAACCTGTCTCTTGCACTTCGCTGTCTCTTGCGTTTCGGCTCAGTGCTCATCACCTTGTCGGGTCGCTTCCACGGCCGGGCAGTGCTCTTGTCCGTCGGCTCTAGTGTCGCCGGTGCAGCCTCAGGTCTCTACTGGCCGCACCTGTACTCCGTGCGAGGCCAGGTAGGATTTCGCCTCCGCCACCGAGTGCTCGCGCAAGTGGAAGATCGAGGCGGCAAGAAGAGCGTCCGCGCCCCCTATGGTCGCTCCCTCCACGAGGTGCTCGAGTGTGCCCACCCCTCCCGAGGCGACGACGGGAACCGTCACCGAATCGACCACGGCCCGGGTCAGTTCCAGGTCGAAGCCGTCGCGAGTGCCGTCGCGGTCCATCGAGGTGAGCAAGATCTCCCCTGCGCCCAGGCCAGTACAGCGCATCGCCCACTCCACAGCGTCGATTCCCGTCGCCCGCCGGCCTCCGTGGGTGTAGACCTCCCAGGACAATCCTGCTGCGCTGTCGGCTCCGCTGTCTGACCCGCTGTCGGCGCTGTGGTCGACCGCGTCGCTCGTGGCGGCCACATCGGTCGCCTCCCGTCCCACCGCCCCGTCACGACGACGGGCGTCGATCGCCACCACCACGCACTGCGCCCCGAACTCCTCGCACACCTCGGAGACGAGATGTGGATCTGCCACAGCGGCGGTGTTGAGCGCCACCTTGTCAGCACCGGCGCGTAGTAGCCGGCGTGCGTCTTCAGAACCGCGCACCCCTCCTCCGACGGTGAACGGTATGAATACCTGCTCTGCCGTGCGCGCCACGACCTCCACCATCGTGTCGCGCTCGTCTGCCGAAGCCGTGATGTCGAGGAACACCAGCTCGTCAGCACCTTCGGCGTCGTAGCGCGCGGCCAGCTCCACCGGGTCGCCGGCGTCGACCAGGTCGACGAATCGCACGCCCTTTACGACGCGGCCGTCGTCCACGTCGAGGCACGGGATCACCCGGATGCTTCGCACGCGGCTACCGCCTCCTTCACCCCGAGAAGCCCCTCTACGAGCGCCATGCCCACGATCGCTCCGGCAGGCCGACGCCCCCCCACCTCGAGGCCGGCGATGTCGGCCAGGTCCGCGGCCGACCGCACTCCACCCGAGGCGATCACCGGGTGCGTCGTCGAACCGAGCACCCGGCCCAGGCCTTCGAGGTCGGGCCCTTCGAGGGTGCCGTCGCGCTCGATGGCGGTGACGACGACCGCCGCGAGCTTCACACCTGTCAAGCGCGCCAGGGACTCTCCGAGATCGGTGCCGCTCGCCTGCTCCCACCCTTCTACTGCCACCTGGGTACCTCCGCCTCGGTGGTCGAGGCCAACCGCGACCCGCCCCGGGTACTTCGACGCCAGGGACTCCACGAGGCCGCGCACCGTCTGCGCGGCAGTGCCCACTACGACGCGCTCGATCCCGCCGTCCAGCAACGCCGCCGCACTCGTCTCGTCGCGCACCCCCCCGCCCGCTTGGATCCGCGCGTCCACAGCCTTGGCGAGCTCGAGCACCAACTCGCGGTTCACCGGCTCACCGGTGCGCGCCGCGTCCAGGTCGACCACGTGCAGCCAACGCGCGCCCGCCGCCACGTAGTTGCGCGCGAGGTCGACCGGATCGCCGTAGGTGCGTTGGTGATCGAACTCGCCGCGCACCAGACGCACCGCGGCCCCTTCTCGCAGGTCTATGGCACAGAAGAGGTCCATGCCGCGTCGATCAGCGCCGGTCGGTATCGTGAATCGCGTGGAGCGTGTCGTCGCCGACGCTGTTGCCGACCGATGCGACGACCGGACCCACCTCCTCGCCGAGCACGTCGCGCGCCGCCTGCGAGCCCTCGATAGTCGCGCCGGTTGATGGCCCGGTGGTGCACGCCGTGACGAAGTTGCCCAGGACGCGCAGGCCCGCCGCCCCCGACTTCTCAGGGTGGAACTGTGTTCCCCACACGCAGCCCCGCTCCGCCGCGGCCACCACTTCGCCGCCGTAGTCGCAGGTGGCCACCACGTCCTCGGTGATCTGCGGGGCGAAGGAGTGCACGAAGTAGACCCAGAGCTCCGCCTGAAGCCCGGTAAGCAAAGCGCTGTCGGTCCCTTCACGACGGTGCAACCGGTTCCATTGCATCTGCGGGCGCTTCACCCCGGCTGGAAGCGATCGCACGGTCCCGCCCAGCACGCCCAGGCCGGGGACACCGGGAGCTTCGTCCGATCCTTCGTAGAGAAGCTGGAATCCGACACAGATCCCGAGGAACGGGACACCTCGTGCGATCGCGTCGAGGGCCACTTCCTCCATGCCGGTGCGGCGTAGGGCGTCGGCGCAGGGACCGAACGCCCCCACGCCCGGCATCACCACTCCCGTAGCAGCGGCAGCCACCTCGGGATCGGTCACCAGATGGGCGTCTGCTCCCAGGTGGACGAGGGCCTTCTCGGCCGAGCGCAGGTTCCCTATGCCGTAGTCGAGGACCGCGATCAGCCGAGCACTCCTCTCGTGCCCGCCATGCGGCAGTCGAAGGCCGCGATCAACCGAGCGCTCCTTTCGTCGAGGGCACGCCACTGTCTTCCACCCTGAGCGCGTCACGAAGACAACGGGCCACGCCCTTGAAAGACGCCTCGATCACGTGGTGGGTGTTCTTGCCGCACACCATGCGCATGTGCAGGGTGAGAGCGGCAGTGGTGGAGAAGGCGCGCCAGAATTCCTCCGCCAGCTGCGGGTCGAATGGCGGAGTCCCGAGCACAGGCGCGTCGGGGTCGATCGGCACCGCGTACGAGAGGTACGGACGCCCCGACAGGTCGAGGGCCACCTCCACCAGAGCCTCGTCCAGCGGCAGCGCGATCGAGGCGAAGCGGCGGATCCCAGCTTTGTCTCCCAGCGCCTCGGCCAGAGCATCACCGATCGTGAGGCCCACGTCCTCCACGGTGTGGTGCGCGTCCACCTCGAGGTCGCCCGTGGCAGACACCGTGAGGTCGATGCCTCCGTGCCGTCCGAGCTGCGACAGCATGTGGTCGAAGAACGGCAGGCCCGTCGACACCTCGACCGCTCCGGTGCCGTCGAGGAGGATGCCGACGTCGACCGCCGTCTCCTTGGTGCGGCGCGAGCGCTCGGCGCGCCGGGACGCGCTCATCGCAATGCCCCCTTACAGCACCCGTCCACCTCGTTGCTCATCACTTTCCCGTCCCTGCACGCTCGAGGCTAGACCGAAGGCCCGCCAGGAAGCGGTCGTTCTCCTTCGGGGTGCCGACCGTGACCCGGAGGCACTCGGTGAGCCCGCGCCACTCCGAGCAGTCGCGCACCAGCACCGAAGCATCGAGCAGGTCGTTCCACACCTGCTTGGCCGGCCGCTCGAGGGGCCTGAACAACAAGAAGTTCGCATCCGAGGGCCAGCTCTGCACCTGCAACTCGTTCAGGGCGGCCGCGATACGGTCCCGCTCCTGTTTCACGAGCGCCACGCGCTCCTCCATGGCGGCGACGTGGCGAAGGGCGAGGCGCCCGGCAACCTGGGTGACGGAGTCGAGGTGGTACGGGAGCGCCACGGTCTCGCAGGCCCCCACCACCTCCGGGTCGGCTACCAGGTAACCGAGCCGGCAAGCGGCCATCGACCACGTCTTCGAGAACGTCCTGGCCACCACCAGCCGGCTGGTTCCAGGCCGCTGCGGTCGCCTCGAGTCGAGCGCGCTCGTGGGCGCGAACTGGCCATAGGCCTCGTCGACCACCACCAGCCCCGGGGATCGCTCGAGAAGGTGCGCGACGACCTCCGGGGGCTCTGCGCGTCCGGTCGGGTTGTTCGGCGAGCAGAGGAAGGTGATCACCGGACGGACGCGCTCGATGAGCCCGTCAGCGTCGGACAGGTCGAGGCGGTGGTCTGCGTCGCGCCAGGTACTCGCCACCTCGGTGGCGGTGAGCGAGGCTATGTGACGGTGGAGCGCGTAGGTCGGCTCGAAGAGCGCGACGCAGCGACCGGCGCCGCCGTAGGCCAACAACAGGCACTGCAGGACCTCGTTGGACCCCTTCGCGCAGAAGACCTCCTCGGGCCCCACCCCGTGCAGCTCCCCCAGCGCCTGGCGTAGGGCGCGGGCCTCGCGGTCGGGATACCGGTTGAAGGCGATGTTGCCGAGCTCGCAGCGAAGCTCCTCCAGCCACGCATCCGGCGGGGGTAGTGGCGATTCGTTGGAGTTGAGCCGCACCTGCACGTCCACCTGTAGCGAGCGGTAGCCGGAGACTCCGGTGAGGTCGGGGCGCATGGGCACGAGGCGGGACATCAACGCCGGTCCGCCGTGTCCCCGGCGCCCATGACACCTCCGGCACCCACGGTGCCCGCGGCGCCGACGGTGCGCAGCCGCACCGAGAGCGCGTGGGCGCTGAGACCCTCGGCCTCGGCGATCACCTCCACGTACGGAGCCAGGCGCACAAGGGCCTCGCGCTCCACCGAGACGGCGTGGATGTGGGTGCGGAAGTCGTCCACCCGCAGCGCCGAGGAGAAGCGGGCACTTCGGGCCGTGGGCAGCACGTGGTTCGGGCCGGCGAGGTAGTCGCCGATGCTCGCCGGAGAATAGGCACCGCAGAACACCGCCCCAGCGCTTCGGACCAGCGGGAGAAGGGCTTCTGCCCCTTCGACGAGCAGCTCCAGGTGCTCCGGGGCGACCAGGTTGGCGAGGGAGATCGCCTCCGCCGGCCCGTCCACCAACACCACCGACCCGCCCGAGCCGAGCGTCGAGGTGAGCTCGCGGCGTCGGGTCGAGGACGCCACCAAGCGCTCGATCTCCTCTAGGACCTTCCCAGCCACCTCCTCCGACCAGGTCACGAGCCACGCCAGCCCGTCAGGCCCGTGCTCTGCCTGTACCACCACGTCCACGGCCACCCACTGCGCCGGCACCGTCTCGTCGGCCACGACGACCACCTCCGAGGGCCCTGCGAACCCCGAAGGGACCCCTACGATGCCGGAAACCTGACGCTTGGCCTCCGCCACGAAGCGGTTGCCCGGTCCGACTATCACGTCGACCGGGCGCACCGTCTCGGTACCGAACGCCAGCGCCCCCACCGCCTGAGCACCACCGATCCGGTAGACCTCTTTGATGCCGACGATCGCCGCGGCCGCCAGCGTCTCGGCCGCCACGGTGCCGTCTTGCCCGGGCGGGACGCACAGGGCCAGCTCCTCGACCCCAGCCACCCTCGCTGGTGCGGCACACATGAGCACAGTCGACGGGTAGCGGGCCCGCCCGCCCGGCGCGTACACCCCGGCCCGCCCGACCGGCCGAACCAGCCGGCGCACTCTGATGCCGTCCATCTCGAAGTCTTCTTCCGGCACCCGCTCCTGGCGGTGGTACGCGAGGATCCGGCCGTAGGCCAACTCCAGTGCCTCGCGCAGCTGCGGCGCCAGCGCCGCCCGAGCTTCGTCGAGCTCCTCTTGCGGCACGCGAAGCGAGTCGAGCACTACCCCGTCGAATCGGTTGGTGAATCCCCGCACGGCGGCGTCGCCGCCTTTGCGCACCTCCCCGAGGATCGAACGAACCTCTTCGGTGGGAAGGCTCTGCGCCGACACCGGCCGC
>JBELAS010000219.1:0-4234 GCA_049508615.1 Acidimicrobiales bacterium | reverse complement strand
GTGAGCCCGCGCGCCCCAACAGCAGCCTCCACGCTGCCTACGGCCGAGGACATCAGATGGAAGAGCGCCATCCGGGCCGACAAGGAGAGCTCTGGGTCTCCCACTACCTAGACTTCGGCCTCGGCCCATCGCGAGGCCCACGCCACCCTCTGCTCGGCGAGCAACTCGGCCGGGCCCGCCCGGCACGCCGCCTCTTGGCGCGCGACAGCCCGGGAGCGGCTCGGTGCCCGACGAGCCGCGACCTGATACGTGCCGATGCGAACGACGTGAAGAGTCGACGGTCCTCCCCGTGAATCAGGGTGCGCTTCGGTGCTCGTGTCGATGACTCGGACGACCCCACCCCCGGAGCTCGCTCGGTCCTCGATCACTTCATGGGCAGCGGGAACCTCGAGGACACCGGAGCTGCCTTCGGCGACGAGCACCGTTGTGCCCGGACGCGCCAAGCACGCCCAGCGTGCCGAGGAGAACACTTTGGCGTCTTCTCCCCCGGCCACCCGCCACAGCACCCCTGAACGGAGGTCCAGCGCCCTCTCTCCTGTTGAGAAGGACCCGTTCAGCGCGAACGTGGTCCAGCTCGGGACTACGAGAAGCGACTCAGCGTCCCCGTCGCGGGTGTCATAAAGGCCTGAGACGAACACGGCCGGGTTGGTTCCGGTTCCGTCCTCCTCCAGGCTCCCCCTTGTCCCGGTGAGGCCGTCGGCCACTGTGAGCAGGCTCTCGTAGACCCGACTCATGCTGGGCAGCCCCGAGGGCACGACAAGCAACCAGGGTGACGGATCCGCTGGCGGGCGCTCGAAGAGCACCTCGGCCACGACTCGCTCTAGTCCGCCCGGCTCTTCGACCTCGACGTCGGCATTCCGCGCGGTGCTTAGTTTCGTGATCACTTCAGCTCGAACCGCCGCCCAGTGACCACGTCGGTCCGAATGGCAAGCAGCTTCTTACCGGGTTCGGGAACAAGCGGAGTCGGGTCCAGGCGCGCTTCATCGGGGGGTTCGGACTCGGGCAAGAGCGTTGCTAGGCCGCGAAGGAGCACGCTCCACGCTGCTGCGGTGTCGCGGTCAACCTGGTCGACCTCGAAGGCGACGAGCCCCCCTTCGGCTGCGTCCACCGTGAGCTCGGGACCCAGACGCACAAGGACCTGGTGATCGCGATATACGAAGTTCACCGGATGCACGATCGGCGCCTGCTCCTGTGAGACGGCGATCCTTCCGATCGCCCCCTTCTTCGCCGCCTTTGCGAGCAGTCGCAAGCACTGCGGGATCGCAAGGACCTCAGATCTGCGCTGATCGATCCACAAGGGTCCAGCGTTGCACACCCCAGTCGTCTTATCTAGGGTCGCTCGTCGCCTAGCAGGGTCACCGCCGGGCCGTCACCTGACCGGCACGATTCGAGGAACTCGACCAGGTCTCTCACGACCATGTCCGCGGCAGCCTCCACGTGATGGTGCGGCCCGCGCACGTGTCGGCGCGCAGCCGGGAAGACGCTTCGCCGGCCCCACCAGTGAACACCAGGCCGTCAATTCCCTCCATGGCGGCGCTCATGGCCGCCACCGAGCGCTGGACCAGCGACACCAGGCGCGTCGAGCACACCCGCACACCGCGGCCGCCTGCGACACCCACTCGACGTAGCGCTGCAGCAGACCGGCGCGGAAGTCCAACACTCGTACGCGGGCGCGTACCTCGCCATAGCGAACATCGAAGGGCTGGTCGTCAACGAGGAAGCGGACCAGCTTGGCGTTGGTGACGTTGATCACTGTCTAGCGGTCCTCCGGGTGGCCGTAGCCGGCCTCGGCGTAGGAAAACGGACGGGACTCGTAGACACCGTTGACGTACGAACCGGGCAGGCCGTAGGGCCCGCCCTCGTCGAGGTTGCCCCGCCAGCCGATGTGGTCATCGGACAGCGCGAACAACGACTCGTTCTGGACCAGGACATCGAGGTGGGAGCTCGGTCTCTTTGAGGCATCAGGGCTCGACCCGGTAGGCCGGGTGCTGTATCACGGCCGGTCCAGCAGTTCGGCAAGGTCTGTCACGACGATGTCGGCACCGTGGGCACGCAAGGCCTCAGCCTGTCCGACCCGGTCGATTCCGACCACGAAGCCGAACCCTCCCGCCCTGCCGGCCTCCACCCCGGACAGGGCGTCCTCAAACACCGCCGCCTGATTGGGGTCCACGCCCAGAGCACGGGCCGCGGCGAGGAAGGTATCGGGCGCTGGCTTCCCAGCCAGGTGGTCAGCGTCAACGGTCACGCCGTCGATGCGCATTTCGAACAGGTCGGCGATGCCAGCGGCCACGAGCACGGCCGCGCAGTTGGCGCTGGAGGACACCACCGCCCGACGCAGGCCGGCCGCGCGCACGGCCCTCACGTAGCGGACCGACCCCGCATAGGCGTCGACGCCATCCTCTCGGATCCTTCGCAGGACGGTCTCGTTCTTCGCGTTGCCGAGTCCATTGACGGTCTCTGCCCACGCCGGATCTTCTGGAGCACCATCGGGCAATTCGATGTGACGTGACTCGAGGAACGAGCGTGTCCCGTCGGCCCTGGTCTTGCCGTCGACGTAAGTTTCGTAGTCGGCCTTCTCGTCGAAGGCGACGAAGGGCTCATCGCTCTTGTCGACCCGGGCCTTCAGGTAGGTGTCGAACATCTCCTTCCACGCCGCGGCATGGACCTTGGCCGTCTCGGTGAGGACGCCGTCGAGGTCGAAGAGGCACGCTCGCACCCGCTTGGGCAGGCCCAGCACGGAGTCTGTGCTCATCCTCGTTGCCTCCAAGCCTTCGCGGTCGAGGGAATTCGACGTTACCTCTCAACAGCGAGGTGGGCGGCGGTCTCCACGTGATGGTGCGGCCCTACATGCTCTTCGATCGCCACTTTCGAATTCATCGTGCATTTCTGGCGGCGAATGCACAGGTCATTCGAGCAACTCCGGCACGTGACAGGCGATCTTAAGGCCCTCGCGGGCTTCAACGACGAGCACCGTTGGGCTAGCCCCGAGAGCGGACACCAGACCTGCGGGTGACGAGACCGCCAGCAACACCCCGATGATCCTGTTACTGCTGGCGTTCCTCGGCAGCGGGTTCGTGCGGACTCAAACGATGTCTGGCGGGCTGCGTCAGTTCGCCGAGTACCAGCCCTTCACCCCCGTCGCTGACACCGTGCGCGGACTGCTTACGCACGCCGCCATTGGCGACCACGCCATCGCTGCCATCGCGTGGAGCATCGGCCTCGCAGTTGTGGCCTGCCTCTGGGCCACCCGCCTCTACAACCGGCGTCGAGCAGCCGAGCCAAAGTGAGCGGGACGACCCAGCGCCGTGGGTGAGCGCTTTGGTGAGCCGGTCAGACGGCCAGCAGAACTAGCGCGGGGCATCAGCCCGGCCGAACCTCGACTGCTCAATCGCCGACGAGACTGACGGGGGAAACTATCGACTCGCGCGGAAGGCGGTCGAACTGCTGGCGGGCCGATGGACTCTCTCCGTGCTGACCGAACTTTCGCGACCAAGGGCTCCGCTACCAAGACCTCCATGACGCTCTTGAGCGCAGTCGAAACGTTACGACCGTGGGGGAGTCACCACAGGTTAAGGAGGGGAGTCGCCACAACGTCCTAATCAGGGCCCGTGGATGGGATTTTCGGCACTCACACCTGCGGGAGCTACGGATCGGCGATAGCTCGGCGCCCCTGTGCATATGCGGGTGCTGCGAACCGATATTCCGCAAGAGCACGAAGTACCGCAACGCGCAGCATCGGGAGCGGGCGAAAAAGCGCCGTCAACAAGTCCGTAGGGGAACGACTGGCGCGGAATGGCATCGGTAGCAAGGAACCGTCCCGACTCCACCCCCGTGTCGCACTGAACACCGGGCATTGACTTTAACGTCAGGTCGTGAGTCACCACGGATGTCTGCCGGGTCGTGGTCAGGGTCTTCGACCAGACTTCGCAATCGACGCTGGCGAACGAGCTCCCGGGCTCCTCGGGGTGGAGTTCGCCGGTGGTCAAGCACCGGATCTTCCCAGCAGGAAGAAGTGAAATCATGTTGCTGGGTCGGTCGCTCATGCTGCGAGCGCGATTGCGATCCCACCCCCTCTGCGCTGGGCCAACTAAGAGGCTTCGTCAGGTCCGTTCCGGTAGCCCGGAATCTCGCCACAGACCGTGGGCAGCGCTGAACTACTCACCGTGGATTCTGTCAAGTCCGAGCTCCACCGTGCCGAACCCTTCTCCATGATTAACTCGCAACGCGATAGCCG
>JBELAS010000218.1:0-3428 GCA_049508615.1 Acidimicrobiales bacterium | reverse complement strand
GTCTGCGCTGTCAGGGGTCTGCGCTGTCAGGGGTCTGCGCTGTCAGGGGTCTGCGCTGTCAGGGGTCTGCGCTGTCAGGGGTCTGCGCTGTCAGGGGTCTGCGCTGTCAGGGGTCTGCGCTGTCAGGACTCGCAGATTGAAAGGATTCCTTCGAGATGCTCGAGCAGATCGGCGCTCGCGCCTGAAACTGCAAAGGCGCTCCGAACTTAGAAGGATGTCGACTCGCCGGCTGCCACTGCTACGTAGAGGAACTGCTCCCAGCTCGCCACCGCCGATGGCGACGGCGCTGTGAGCGACACCGGGACGCCGAAGTCGCTGAAGGTCACTTGGGCGGCGACTGAGGTTTCAGAAGTCCCCGGGACTGTCATCGCGAAGTCCATGGCCCGCAGCTGGTTGTCGGAGTCCACGTACAGCTTATAGACGATGGGGCCGACCGCCTTGAGGAACTGTTCCTCTGCCTGAACCACCGACGCCGGAAGCCCCGAGGTCGAGAGTTGAGCCTCCGCGGCGACATTGTTGATCAGGACCTCGTAACCGTCAACGGCAACACCGTCGACGGTCGAAGATCCGATGCGGCTGACCACGTTCCCCTGAGAGGCAAGGAGCTGGAGCATCTGCTCGGGGTTTGCGCCGCTCAGAGCACCTCCCGCCACCGAGCTGGTGTTGCTCACCGGCACCGAGACCCAGCTCTTGCCAGGGATCAGCTGGGAGATCTGGGGGATGCTTATGAACACGCTTCCGTTCGAGCTCAGGACTGAGATCTTCTCGCCTCCGACGGTCATCATCAGGCTGGCTTCACCTGTAGAGAACTCGATATCACCACTAGCGGACACCGTGCTCGTCGCCGATCCCGAAGGGCCGGTGATCGTCTCTGTCATCGACATGCGTGCGCTGTGGAGGCGCTGGGTAGTGGTCGCGGCTGTAAGCACAGCCTTCGCAGGACTCACCACGGGGGCCTTGGACCGAATGCTCCTCACTCCGAAGACCGCGCCCGCCGCCACCACGACGACCAACACCACGATCAGAGTGAGAAGACGCCAGCGCGGTGTGGATGTGCTCTCGCCGGGGAAGTCGGCGACAACCCCCGGTGCGACGGATTCGGATCCGAAGTCGATATCAGTTCCGAAGCCGGCAGCAGTAGAGCCATGATCGCGTTCGAGTGTGGCTGGAGGTGCAGCGGATGCGATTCGCTCGGTGCCGTGTCCCGACGACGTATCGACCGGCTGGTCGCACGCCGTCGCGAAGGGCTCAAGCGAGCGAAATACCCGCCACGCGTCTTCATGCTCGGAGATGGGCCACGTCTGATACGGCGAACCCGCTGGGTCGTCTGCCTCCCACAGACCGCAGGTCTGGCGGTCGGGACTGTAGCCCCAGAAGAACCGCTGGCCTTGGTACGTAAACATCGGATGTGCCGCAGCATCGGATGGCACGAAAACGCCCCTTTCTGGCTCTCTCGGCTCACATCGACAAGTTGGGACGAAACCTGAAGCCTCTGTGACGCCTCGCCGAGGCAGTCCACGTAGGCTATCCACAGGACGACCACCGAGATCAAGGATTTGAAATCAGCCGTCTTATGCCGCCGGGCACCTCGTCGGACGTCCTGCACGATGGGCGCCTCACGCCGACGGCGGTAACCCCGTCTCGAGCCACCCCGTCTCGAGCCACCCCGTCTCGAGCCACCCCGTCTCGAGCCACCCCGTCTCGAGCGACGTCCATCGACGACGACCACCCGCTGGCGCCAACAATGCGAAGGTGAGCGCCAGGCAAGGATGTCGATCCGGGCGAACCACACCGAAGCAACACCCAAGGGAGGAGACATATGACAGGTGACTTGCGAGCCGAGACCATCATGATCACGGGCCACAGAGGTGACGAGATAGAGGCTTATCTCTCCCAGCCACTTGATGAAGGGCGCTACGGCGGGGTGGTGGTGATCCACCACATGCCCGGTTACGACGAGGGGACGAAGGAGATCACACGCAAGTTCGCCACCCAGGGTTACCTGGCGATCTGCCCGAACCTGTACTCACGCGACGCCTCGGGTGTCACGCCCGAGGACGCCGCGGCCACCGTCCGGGCAGCCGGCGGCGTTCCTGACGAACGCCTCGTAGGCGATGTCGACGGAGCAGTGAGGTTCCTCAAGTCCCTCGACCGTTCGAACGGCAAGGTCGGCACAATCGGCTACTGCTCGGGCGGCCGGCAGTCCTTCTTGTCCGCATGCAGCCTCCCGCTCGACGCCGCCGTCGACTGTTACGGCGCCTTCGTCGTGAACCCTCCACCCAAGGAGACCGGAATGAAGGCCGGCCCGATCGTCCACCTGGCTGAGAGGCTCTCTTGTCCCCTCCTCGGGCTGTTCGGCGCCGAGGACCAGCACCCGTCACCCGAGGAAACGGCGGAGCTCGAGAAGGTTCTAGCCGGCCAGGGAAAGATCTTTGAGCTGTACACCTACGAAGGGGCGGGTCACGCCTTCTTCGCCACCGACCGTCCCGGCTACCGGGTCGATGCAGCCATGAAAGGCTGGAACAAGGTCTGGGAATTCTTCAGCCGGTACCTGGCAACGTGACAAGGTGACCTACCGCCGTCACCGCTCTCTCATCGAACGTCAACGTCTGGGTCGTCAGATGCAGGATGGATCGGTGGGCAGAACCCCGGCCGGGCACACGTGATGAGGCGAAGCCGACGAGCACGCCAGGAAGTCCGGCCGGTGCCCCGTCTGGTGGTGGGTCCGTCTTCCTCCCGTCTCCTGTAGACCTTTCTCATGTCCGTGCTCGAAGCCCTGGCAATCGTCGGCGCAGGGCTGGTGGCGGGGACAATCAACACGATCGTCGGCTCTGGTTCGCTCATCACCTTCCCCACGCTGCTCGCCTTTGGGTTCCCCGCTGTGGTGGCAAATGTGAGCAACACCGTGGGGTTGGTGCCCGGCTCAGTGAGCGGAGTGGCCGCTTACCGCGAGGAGCTGCATGGGCAGTCCAGGCGCCTGGGCGTGCTCTGCATGGCGTCGGTCGCCGGAGGTGCGTGCGGCGCGGCTCTGCTGCTCGCCCTACCAGCAAGCGTGTTCCGCCACGTCGTGCCGGCTCTCATCCTCGTCGCATGCCTCCTGGTCGCCCTCCAGCCACGCCTGGCGCGACGCCCCGGACGAATTCATCACACCCACGGCGGTCCGAAGCTATTCACGATGGTCTTCGTCACAGCGATCTACTGCGGCTATTTCGGAGCGGCGCAGGGAGTGATCCTCATCTCACTTCTGGGCATATTCCTCGACGACCACCTTCAACGCCTAAATGCGGCGAAGAACGTGTTGACTCTGGCCGCCAACGGTGTGGCAGCTGTGATCTTCATCGCGCTGGCTCACGTTGCTTGGGAAGCGGTGGGGCTCGTCGCCGCAGGTGCAGTGGTCGGCGGTCAGCTTGGCGGGGCCCTCGGTCGCC
>JBELAS010000217.1:0-3434 GCA_049508615.1 Acidimicrobiales bacterium | reverse complement strand
GGTGGGCGCCGTGCGACTGGCAGGGCGGTCAGGGGGGCGACCAGTCAGGAGAAGCGGTCAGGAGAAGCGATCAGGCGGCCATGCCGAGAACGATGTTGCGTAGCTGCTCGCGCACCTCACTGGACCTTGCGTGCACCTGCTTGACCAGGTCGCGCGACTGAGTGGGAAGCCTGTCCTCGATCGGTTCCAGTGACGTCTCGACCCGGCTGATCATCTGCTCGAGGGCATGGTCCACGGCCTTCAGCTGTTTCGTGAGTTCGCCGCGCACGCCTTCGAGGCGCTCAGACACCTGGTTCCTCGGTTCCATC
Source organism: Acidimicrobiales bacterium (assembly GCA_049508615.1). Taxonomy (GTDB): domain Bacteria; phylum Actinomycetota; class Acidimicrobiia; order Acidimicrobiales; family UBA8190; genus Bog-564. Next base: position 3,126 of record JBELAS010000217.1, on the reverse strand, counting down.
AGGTGTTTTGCCAGTTCCCGACGGCGCAGGTGTGCGCGCTGGAGACCGAGCACGCCGAGGCCGACCACGACGTAGGTGGCTTCGCGTGCAGTGCGGGCGAATTCGCCGGCGGCGTCCTTGAGCTCGGGCATCTCGCTGTCCTCTTTTCGGGTACGCCTGCTCAGGATGGTTGGACGACCCTCTGAGGGGTCGTTCGGGCGCACTGCTAGCAATTGTAATCAATTGTGCTAACAGTTGCAAGCACTTTGGTCACGGGTAGCCTCGCGGCGATATATGGAAACCCCCGAGGGCCAGGCTCCTCAAGTCGTCGCGGTGATCGTAACGTGCGACCCTGGAGAGTGGTTCGAAGAGGAGCTGGCGGCTCTCGTAGCTCAGGACTACCCGGAGCTGTCAGTGCTGGTCCTCGACAGCGGCGCGGAAGACGTCACCGACCGGGTGGCAGCGGTGGCGCCCGGCGCCTTCGTCCGGCGGCTGCCCCGTAACGAGGGTTTTGGAGCCAGCGCCAACGCCGTCCTGGGGATGGTCGAGGGGGCCTCGTACTTCCTGTTCTGCCACGATGACGTGGCGCCTGACCCCGAGGCTGTGAGCATCCTGGTCGAGGAGTCCTTTCGCTCGAATGCCGGCCTGGTAGCACCGAAGCTCGTGCGTTGGGAGGACCCCGGGGGCCTGCTCCACGTGGGCATGACCGTCGACAAGGGAGGCGCCGTAGTCGACCGGGTCGAGCCGGGCGAGCTCGACCACGGCCAGCACGACTCGGTGCGCGACGTGTTCCTGGCCCCCGGCGGGTTCACGCTCGTTCGGGCGGACCTCTTCGCGGAGATCGGTGGCTACGACTCTCAGATCTTCGCCATGGGGGAGGATCTCGACCTTTGTTGGCGAGCACAGGTGGCGGGCGCAAGGGTCGTGGTCGCGCCCGCGGCGCGAGTGCGTCACCTGCAGCTGCTGGCGTCAGGGCGCCGCGGCCTGCCCGACGCCGTCCGTGACGCCGTTCCCCGCTTGTTCGATGCCGCGTCCACGGAGGGCCTCGACTCTGAAGGCAGGGTGTCGAGCGTGGGCGACGCGGGCGAGGAGGCGGCCGCTCACAGGCGCCGGGTATTGCACGGTCGCCGCATGCGAACGCGGACCGAGCAAGTGACCTTGCAGTCCTTGCAACGGCGGCACGAACTGCGGGCGGTTCTCAAGAACTACGGGCGTGTTCACCGTTTTCGAGTGTTGGTGCAGCTGGCGGTGTCGTCGGCGGCGGAGATCGTCGTCGCGTGGGCCACCGGTCACCGCGACAGAGCTGCGGCGGTGATCCACGCGTGGCGCTGGAACGTCACCGAGCGCGCCACGTTGCGTCCGGCGCGCGCCAAGGTGCAGGCGACGCGTAGGTTGGACGACACGTCGGTGCGCCGGCTGCAGCTGCATGGCAGCGCGCGGTTCACCGCTTACCTGCGCCGAGCGGTGACGCACGGGGCGAGCGCGGCTCGGCTCGGCGATATAGACGAGACCAACGAGGCCGGGCGTCGCGCCGAACCTGCGGACGAGGTCGACCAGCGCAGAGTGGCGCGTGCCACTCGCACGGCACGCGTCGTCGTATGGGCCACGGTTACGGTGGTCCTGATCTTCGGCAGCCGCCAGCTGCTCGGGAGTGGGTTTCCGTATGTAGGGCAGTTGCTGCCGTTCGCGTCATGGAGCTCGTTTCTTCACCACTTCCTGTCGGGATGGCAGCCGTCCGGTGTCGGGACCACCAGCGCGGCCACACCGGGCACCGGGGTCTTGGGCTTGGGGGGTCTCGTCCTCTTCGGAGGCGTGGGGCTGTTGCAGAAGATCGTCGTGCTCGGCTGCATCCCGCTGGGTGCTTTGGGCGTGTCCCACCTGGTCGGTGGTTTCGGATCAGTGCGGGCGCGCGTGGTCTCGACGGTTGCCTACCTGGTCATCCCGCTTCCCTACGACGCCTTGGCCACCGGGCGCTGGGACGCGCTCCTCGTATACGCGGCTTGCCCATGGATCGTCGGGCGCCTGGCTCGCGCGTCAAGTTCTCCTCGGCTGACTTCGGAGCCTGCATCGGAGCCCGCTTCGGCACCTGCGGAAGGGTCCGAACCCTTTTTCCTGCTTCCTGCCCGCGGCGGTCCTACCGGCGACAGGCCACTTCCCCGGTGGAGAACGACCCTTGCTGGGCGCGCCCTCGGGCTGGGTGTGCTCGAGGCGCTCCTCACTTCGCTAGCCCCTTCGGGTGCCGTGCTGACCCTGGTGGTGACCGCCGGGCTCGCTCTGGGCACGTTGGTCGTGGGCGGACGAGGATCACAGAAGGCGGCAGGACGGATCGCGGCGGTGGGGATCGGTGCGACGGTGGTGACCACGGTGCTACTGGCGCCTTGGTCGGTCTCGGTGCTGGCGGGTCCCGCGCGATGGCAGGAGCTCGCCGGGCTGGCATCGACACCGAGCAATGGGGCCACATGGGGCGCGCTATTGCACCTGGGAGTCGGTCCCATCGGGGATACCCCCCTTGCGTGGGGCTTCGTTCTCGCGGCTGTGCTTCCCCTCCTCATCGGGGCGGGGCCGCGCCTCGCCTGGGCGGGCCGCGCCTGGGTCCTCTCGGTGTTGGCGTGCACGTGCGCCTGGGCAGGCGGGCGGGGCTGGCTCGGCGCACTGTCGGTACCCGCAGAGGTGATGCTCGTGCCGGCGGGAGTCGGGATCGCCATGGCCGGGGGTCTCGGTGTAGCGGCATTCGAAGAGGACCTGCGCGGTTACCGGTTCGGCTGGCGCCAGGTGGCAACGGGGCTTGCAGCGTTCTTTGCCGTCGCTGGATCCCTCCCCGTGCTCGCGGCGGCCCCGTCGGGTCGTTGGGAAATGCCGGCCAGCGGCTACGGCGAGGCGACCTCGTGGATGGCGAATCGGTCACAGGGGAACTTCCGGGTGTTGTGGCTGGGCGACCCGGCGGTGCTTCCGGGGGGCGCATGGCAGCTATCTCCGGGACTGGCCTACGCGTTGAGCGAAAACGGGCTCCCCGACGCGACCTCCTTGTGGCCGGGGTCGTCTCCGGGCCCGGCCAGCGCGGTCGGCGCGGCGGTCCGGCTCACCGAGTCCTCCAAGACCGTTCGTCTCGGGCAGCTGCTCTCCCCGTACGCGGTCCGTTACGTGGTG
>JBELAS010000216.1:0-3442 GCA_049508615.1 Acidimicrobiales bacterium | reverse complement strand
GAACCTAAAGAGACGAGCGCCTAAACCAAACGAACATGACCAGTGAGTGCGAAGGATGAAGACTGCTACCGCCCCGATCGAGTCAGCTACTCGGAACCAGTGCAAGTTGGCGCGACTGAGCGACCAGTCGACCTGTGGCATCCCAGATCTCGCCGTCCTCCTCGAGGAATCCTCCGGTCACGAAGTGCGTGGCGAACCGACAGCGAAGCCAGCCGGGCTCTGGGCGATAGCGCACATGGGTCGTGAGCTCGATGGTCGGCGTCCACGCCACCGGCAGGTTAGCGTTGAAGATCGTCGGCGGGAAAGCATCGGAGGCACACAAAAGGGCGATCGTGTCGGTGAATTCACCGTTGCGCAAGCGGAACCATCCGCGCATAAGGGCATGACCCGAGGGATTGCCACGGAGAAATGTCGCGTCGTCGGGATGCAGTCGCAGCTCGACTCTTCCCATGAATGGGGGTGGAAATGTGTCGGTGGGGTCAACCGGAATGCACCGGTCAGTCGAGGGCATCGGTGGGGGTTCTAGGTCGACGAGCCGTGGTCCTGGACTGTCGGTGAGTTCTCCAAAGGTGCCGAGCACCTCAAGCAAGGGACGGTCCTCGGCCGCAAGTGTTGCCGTGGCCGTCCCAAAGGTCCGACCCTGCTTGGTGATATTCACAGCAACGGATACCGGCCCCGGCTTGCCTGGCTTCAGGTAGTGCGCGGTCACGGTGATCGGATCAGGTCGTCCAATCGCCGCACTCATCGCTCGGGCCGTTATGGCGAGTAGATAACCCCCATTGGCATTGCCGGCGATATCCCAGCCTTCGGCAATGGCCGCCGACCACCGACTAGTCGCACCAGCGGCCTGCTCCGTTGGTGAGAGAAGATCCAATGGCTCGACTGCGGTCGCCGTACGGAATACGGCATCCGAGTGCGCAGGAGACTCAGTGGTCATCGAGCCATGCGGGCGAGCCTGGACGACCGGCCATCCGTGCGTTGCCCGATCTGGGTCGACACGACTTTCAGCACCAACGCCAACATCCCATTGACTCCGGTGACGCACAACATGTCTGTGATTCTTCCACGAGCGGCGAGGAGGCAGATTGTCCGCATGGATAGACACGCCCGACGTCTCGCCGACGAACTGGTTACCTGTCCACAGGGGAGTAGCCGGCGCCATCGCTCCACGGCTCGAGCAGCCGCGGCCCAAGCCCCGCGGTTGGATACGCTCGCCGGGGGCTCTTGAGCGCGCGTTGGGGGGATGTCCTCGGCAACCTTATCTGACACAGCTTCTGCATTGGGGTCGGTGGCGAGCCCCGAGTGCGATTCAATGGTGGCCGTGACCACTCGGTCGCGTTTGGAATTGGCGCTCGGTCAGACCGAAAGAACGATCACCGCGTTCCTGGAGCAGCTCGTGGGCGAGTCGGTCGACGCACACGAGCGGCGCCACGTGATGACCCAGGCCCGTACACCGAACTTCTTGGGTGTCGGAGAGGGGCATCCGTTGCTCCAGCGGTCAGCCGTGCTGCGAGGGAGGAGGTCGGCGCAGCCGTACATGCACGCCGAAAGCTTGCTCGTACCGAGTCGTCTTCCTGCCGCCTTCTGCCGACGACTCGAGACCAGCAATGACCCGATCGGGCGAATCCTCGCGAAGGAGGGGATGGGCTTCACCCGGTCCGCGCTTCCCCGCCCTGATCGATGTCGCGCATCGATATTCAGCGATGCTCGGGTGCCCGACGAGCACCTGTTGGCCCGGACGTATCGGGTCGATGTCGACGGAGTACCGGTCATGGTGATTTCAGAGTGGTTCCTTGCCACGCTCGAGTCGTTCCTACGTCCTTCTTGATCTGGGCCGGCGGTGACCTATTGGTGCATTTCCGAAGTGCCTCGCGATCAAGTCGAGGGCAGACGAGACAGCATGGCTCGCTGCCGCAAATCAGACATTGACGGAGACGACGCCTCAAAGCAAGACCTGTTCGGCCCCTCCAATCGACCAATCGGGCTTGCCTGGCTTTGGACGGGTCGATGAACGTTGCGTCGATCTTGCGGGTGCTCACAACGGAGTAGCAGTCCGCTTCATTCAGGGTGAGGGACCCGCGAGATCAGGATCGCTCTATATGCCCCACAGCGCCGACCTCCAGTTGCAGTGGGACTGGTGCGTCGCTCATCTCGATGGACCTTGGTGGCAGATCACGTCGGCCACCGATCATTGCCCGGCTGGGTATCACTTCGTTCCCGCTGCCTGAGAGTCGGCTCACTGGGGTTGCTATTGCAATTCTCTGGAACACACGGGCGCCGTGTAGTCCGATGGTGGAGGGGGCCACGACAACGAGATGGTTCCCACCTCCGGCGTTCAAGGACAGGCGGGACCATCGCTATTCTGAACGTCATAGGACGCTACACGGAGACTGCGGTTGAAATGGCCCGGTCGCCGCTGTGTCAGCATATGGCCATGATCACAAGCACCCATGCCATCATCTACGCCGAAGACGCTGAAAGAGCCCGAACTTTCTTCAGGGACGTGTTGGAGCTGTCCCATGTCGACGCGCACGACGGCTGGCTCATCTTCAAGCTTCCGCCGGCAGAACTCGGCATCCATCCTTCCGGAGTCGCAAGTGACCCAAGTACCGAAGCGTCAAGCGGACACCACGAGCTGTACCTGATGTGCGATGACGTGGAGACGACCGTCGCGGAACTCAAGGCAAGAGGTGTCGAATTCACCTCACCGATTGAAGAGCAAGGTTTCGGATTGCTCACCCGGTTGCGGGTCCCTGGGGCGGGAGAGATCGGCCTCTACCAACCCAAGCACGCCACTGCGTATGAACTGGAGAACTAGACGATTCTCAGAGGGCTGGACACTCCCGCAGCGTGAGGTGCCGACAGTCGGGCCCAGTCCGACTGGAGCGCAGAAGGACATTGCATTCGGTAACCGCGTACTCTGCACGTTCATGGACGAAACAGACACGGTGACAGTGGGCGACTTCCTCTCGCCCGGTGATATGGCCACCTTCCTCGATGGAAGCGAACGATCGGTCACCCGTATCGGTCCGACGTGGATCGGGCGCGGAAGGTACCTGCCCGGTTGGCGGTGGTCACAACACGTCCGGCCCATTCACGGTCGGGAATCGACAGTACATGCCGGATTCATCTTGTCCGGCCGAATGGCCGTGCGCGGCATCGATGGCACTGAGGTGATCGTACGATCGGGGGAAGCCTTCTACGCGGCCCCCGGACACGATGCCTGGGTGCTGGGCGATGAGCAGTGCGTGGCGTTGGACTTTCCACTGGCGTAGATGGACGGCAAGACTGCTCGGTCGGAGCGTCACCTTGTCCAGCTCCGCGCGCATAGAACACCGTCCTCTGACGCCACCTGGCGCGTGGCCGAGGGACGTGTCCGAGAGGGCCGGCTCAGGGCCGAGCGAACTGACGTGACGTCGGAATTCACGTGAAGAGCGAGACT
>JBELAS010000215.1:0-3464 GCA_049508615.1 Acidimicrobiales bacterium | reverse complement strand
CGGTCTTGCTTCCCTTCACACGGGGGAGCCTATCTAGTTTTTGCCTAACTTTTGCCCTAAATCAAACTGTCCTACCAAACGCCGGGGCCTACGTGAACAAAAGTCCAGGTCAAACAGCGGAGGGGGAGGGATTCGAACCCCCGGGCCTTTTGGGCCAAGGCTTTTCAAGAGCCTCGCATTTGTCCGCTCTGCCACCCCTCCCGGCCGCAGCAAGCGTAGTGCTCGGGCTCCGCTGAATGGCCCGGGCTACAGGTCACGCTTCGGGGCGAATCTGTGAGCGAAGCGTGCGGATCCACTGGTCGGCGTCCCGCCAGGCTGCGTCGACCCGAGCCCGAACGGCGGGGCCGTGCGCTCCTGCTGCGGGATAGGAGCCCAAGAACTTGACTCCGGCGAGCTCGGTATGCAGCACGCGCAAACAGTCCGCGACAACCTCGTCTACCAGATGCCCTTCCAGGTCGATCAGGAAGCAGTAGTTACCGAGCCCGCGCTTGGTCGGGCGCGACTCGAGCTTCGTGAGGTTGATGTTGCGAGCAGAAAATTCGCTCAAGATGCCATGCAGGCTTCCTGGTCGGTCTTGGCGTTGGAAGCACACGATGCTCGTCTTGTCGTGGCCGGTGGGGGCGGGGATGCCTTCGGTGGCCAGCGCCACGAAGCGGGTCTGGTTGTAGGGATGATCCTCGATCGTGGAGGCCAGGACGTCCAGCCCGTAGAGCTTGGCCGCAAGGCGTGGCGCGAGCGCGGCCGTGTGGGGGCGACGCTCCTCGCCAACGAGCCGAGCCGCCTCGGCCGTGGAGTTGGTGGGGACCACCTCGACCCCCGGGAGGTGGTCGGCCAGGTACCGCCTGCACTGGGCAGACGCGTGGGGTAACGAGAGCACGCGCCGGATTCCCTCGACAGACGTTCCGGGAGGGGCGAGGAGGTGCATGTGTACGTCCAATACCACTTCTCGCTGAACGAGCAGGTCCACCTCGAAGACCAGGCTGTCTACGATCGCGTGCACGGTTCCCTCGATCGAGTTCTCGATCGGGACGAACGCCATATCCGTGCGCCCGCTGCACACCACTTCGAGCACCTCAGGCAGACTGGCTACGGGGACCGTCTCGGCTTCGGCGAAGTCGGATTGGGTCAAGAGTGCCTCCTCGGTGAAGGTGCCGGCCGGACCGAGAAAGGCGATCGAAGACGTGCTCTTCGATCTGGCCGCTTCATCGACGCCCGAAGTGGCGCCCGAGGAGTCGCCCGGTCCGGTTCCCGAGGTCGCAGCGCGCTTCATGACCAGGCAGGATAGTGGTCAGAAATGGACGAACCGGCCCTGAGCCAGCTCCTCGAGGACGTCCGCACCGGGGTCTTGGATCCCGACGAGGCCCTGGTACGCCTGAAGCGGCTGCCTTTTGCCGACTTGGGTTTCGCTCGAATCGATCATCATCGCGCCCTGCGCCAACGCACGGGCGAGGCTGTTTACGCGCCCGGGAAGACCCCCGAGCACTGCGCGGCCGTGGTGGCGGAGCTTCTGTCCGAGCCGGGGTCAGGGCCGGTGGTGCTCACCCGTGCCGATGGCGACCAGTTGGCGGCAGCGCTCAGGGTCGCGCCTGAAGGGGAGGCGACCGCTACGGGGGGCACGTTCACCGTCGCGTGGCGTTCCGCCCTCGAGCGGTCGGCTCGAGTCATCGTGGTTACGGCCGGTACCGCCGACTTGCCCGTAGCGAACGAATGTGCCGCAGTGCTGCGCGCTTTCGGCTTGCGAGCGGGGCTGATAGCTGATTGCGGGGTGGCGGGCGTGCACAGGCTCTTGGCATCGCTCGACGAGGTGGCCGGCGCGGACGGCGTGGTGGTGATCGCAGGCATGGAGGGGGCCTTGGCGAGCCTGGTGGCCGGCATTACCGCGGCTCCTGTCGTGGCTGTGCCCACCTCAGCCGGTTACGGCGCAGGTCTAGAGGGGGTTACGGCCCTGCTGGCGATGTTGTCGTCGTGTGCGCCGGGCCTGACCGTGGTGGGCATCGACAACGGGTTCGGTGCCGCTTGCGCGTTGTCTCGGACTCTGCCTTGACCGGGGAGGGCACCGGCCCGAGCTCCGGAGAGCGCTCTTCAGAGAGGCTTGCCTGGTTCCATTGCTTCGCCGGCATCGCCGGTGACATGGCACTGGGGTCGCTGCTCGATGCCGGTGCCGACTTCTCGGAGGTCCTGGCCCTCATCGGCAGGCTGCCTCTTCACGGGTGGCACCTTCGCGCTGAACCGGTGCTCCGAGGTGGGATCGCGGCGACGCGCGCCATCGTGGAGGTCACAGACGATGTCGTCGTTCGCACTCACTCCCACATAGTCGGGCTCATCGAGGAGGCGCGCCTTCCCTCTCGTGTCGCCCGGCGGTCGCTTGACACGTTTTTCGCGCTGGCCGAGGTCGAAGGACGCCTGCACCGGCGGCCTCCCGAGCACGTCCACTTTCACGAGGTCGGATCGCATGACACGGTCATCGATGTGGTGGGTACGGCGGCTGCGCTCGAGGTGCTGGAAATCGACAAGGTCACGGCCTCGTCCGTGGCGACCGGTACTGGAACGGTTCGCAGCGCTCACGGTTACCTGCCGAATCCTTCGCCCGCCGTGGTCCAACTGCTTCACGGCATACCCACCTGGGGGCGCGACGTGACCCTCGAGCTGACCACTCCCACCGGTGCGGCGATCCTCGCGGCGACGGCAGCTTCTTTTGGTGCGTTGCCTCCGATGCGCATAGCGGCAACGGGCTTCGGCGCGGGCAAGGCGGAGATCGACGGCCTCCTGAACTGCACACAGGTCGTGGTGGGTGAGGCTTTGGCAGAGTCCCCGGTCCCGGGTCAGCCGGTGGTCCTCCTAGAGGCGAACCTGGATGACGCCACCGGGGAAGTGCTGGCCCACGCTGTGGAGGTGCTACTCGAAGCAGGCGCGCACGATGCATGGATCACGCCGATCCTCATGAAGAAGGGCCGTCCCGGGCACACCGTGAGCGCTCTAGTCGACTTGGTGTTGGTCGAACCCGTGCGCCGCGTTCTGCAGTCCGAGACCGGGACCCTAGGAGTGCGCGGCATGACGCTCGAGCGTTGGCCGGCGTCACGTTCTGTCGACACTGTTGAGATCGAAGGACTGCCCGTAAAGGTGAAGGTGAGTCCTGGCCGCGTAAAGGTGGAGCAGCGCGACGCGGCACGTGTCGCGGCTCGCACCGGCCTACCGCTGAGAGAGGTGCTCCTTCATGCCGAGTGGGCATGGAGACATGCCCGCCACCCACGTTCGGACCAGGATCGTGGCGTCGACCACGACCCTCCTGACCGTCCGACCCCCGCCTGACCCGCCCACATGAGCCCAGGAAGAGCCTGCACCTCGAGCGCTATGGCCCAAGGTCGTGCCGGTAGACGTACGTCTCTCGGCGGGTGAACCCGAGTCGCAGGTACATGCGGTTTGCCGCCTCTCTGGATGGGCGTGACGTGAGGTCCACTGTGCGC
>JBELAS010000214.1:0-3465 GCA_049508615.1 Acidimicrobiales bacterium | reverse complement strand
GGATGATCAGAGTGCGGACCTTTTGCGCCTGGCCGTAGTACGCGTCGTAGTATCCCGCGGACAGCGCGTAGGTGCCGAGCATGATCCGGCGCTTCACCTCGGGCCCGAAACCCGCAGCCCTCGTAGCGCCGTTCATCGCCTCGACGCTCGGCGCGTCCACCCGAAGCCCGTAACGGACCCCGTCGTAGCGGGCCAGATTCGACGATGCCTCCGCCGGGGCCAACAGGTAGTAGGCGGGCAAGGCATAGCCAACCTCGGGGACCGAGCACTCCTCGACGTTGGCACCGGCCGCCGCGAGCGCGTCGGCCGCCTCGTGCACGCGCTCAACGACCGAGACGTCCGTACCGTCGAGCAGCTCGACGACAACGCCCACCCGCATGCCGTCCACTCCGTCTTCGAGGTGCGCCAGCGAGAGCGGGGTGGGTCTCTCCAAAGAGGTGGAGTCGCGCGGATCGTGCCCGCCTATGACGTCGAAGAGAGTGGCCGCGTCCGCCACGGTGCGTGCGAACGGACCCACCTGGTCGAGGGAGCTGGCAAAGGCCACGAGCCCGTAGCGCGAAACGGTGCCGTAGGTCGGTTTCAACCCCACCACACCGCAGAAGGCGGCCGGCTGGCGGATGGAGCCGCCGGTATCCGAGCCGAGCGCCAGCGGGACGAGGCCCGCGGCCACCGCGGTAGCCGAACCGCCGCTGGACCCACCGGGGACACGACGCGGATCGTGCGGGTTGTGTGTGGGTCCGAAAGCGGAGTTCTCCGTGGACGAGCCCATGGCGAACTCGTCGAGGTTCGTCTTTCCCACGATGATCGCCCCCGCACCGCGCAGGCGCTCCACCACTGTGGCGTCGTATGGGGGACGCCAGCCTTCCAAGATGCGCGAGGCGCAGGTCGTCGGCACGCCGCGGGTGCAAAGGTTGTCCTTCACCGCGACAGGCACCCCGGCGAGAGGCCCAGGGTCCTCGCCCGCGGACAGGCGGCGATCTATCTCGAGAGCTTCAGCTCGTGCCGCGTCGCCGAGCACCGTCAAGAAAGCGTGCAGCTCGCCGTCGCACTCCTCGATCGCTCCCAGGTACTGCTCGAGCACCTCTGCAGCGCTCGTCTCTCCCCTGCGCACTCCTTCGGCGAGCTCTGAAGCGTTCAAGGGGCCTCTCCCAGGATCTTCGGCACCCGGAAGCGGCCGTCCTCCACTCGAGGCGCTTGGGCGAGCACTTCCTCGCGGGCCAGTGAGGGACGGACCGCGTCCTCCCGCAGCACGTTACGCAAAGGCAACGTGTGGGCTGTCGGCTCCACACCGGATGTAGCGAGGGCCGCGACCTGCGCCGCGTGATCCAACACCGCGGCCAACTGGCCCACGTAGAGATCCAGCTCCTCCTCGGTGAGATCGATACGGGCGAGACGCGCCACGTACGCGGCGTCCTCGCGAGTAAGGCGTTCGGAGGGCGCTGGGGCGTGCTCGTTCGTCAACGCTTCCCCGCCAGGCCGTCGGCGGGTGTCCCGAAGATCCCGCGCACGAAGGCGACCGTGAGCGCCTCGATCTCCGGCGCGTCGTTGTCGAGCGTGGCCACGTGGTAGCTGCGCTCCAACCACACCCGCTCCACCGGGCCCGACACGCTCGCAACCAGTAGGTCGCCCGAGGTCGATGGCACCACGTGGTCCTGCCTGCTGGAGAGAAGCAACACCGGGCAGGAGATCTTCGCCAGCCGCGCGGCGACATCGTCGATCCCCTCGAACATCGAAAGCACAGCGGCGATCGGAGTGTGCTGGTAGGAAAGCTCGACGGAGCCCTCCTTGGCGATGTCGGAGCCGACTCCCGGGAGGAGTTCGCTCCCTGAGTCGAGAAGACCGCGCATCACGTCGCGAAAGCTCTCGGCCGGGGGTTCCACGAAAGGGTTCACGACGGCGACTCCGAGCACCTCGGGGTGGCTCTCGGCAAGCCAGCAAGCGAGGGTCCCCCCCATCGAGAGCCCTACCAGCGCGACCGACTCGCACCGGTGGGCCAGGCCGGCAAGTGCAGCCTCGGCCGCCTCGGCGTAGTCGGACCAGCGGGTGGGGACCATGTCCTCGATCGACGTGCCGTGGCCGGGCAGCAGTGGCAGCTCCACGGTGAGCCCGGCGTTTGCGAGAGCTTCTGCGAGGGGCCTCATCGATTGGGGGTTGCCGGTGAAGCCGTGCAGCACCAGCACTCCACCCGGTCCACCTTCGCGCGTGAACGGCTCGGCCCCGGGCATGATCGGTGCGGGCATCTTCGGCATGCTACGGCGAATTCGCCTCGGCCCCGAAAGCCTCGGCACGGTGGCAACGGGCTGGCGCGCTCCTGACTGATATGGCAGTCAACGACAGGGCGTGCCGGCGCCCCGGGGATAGGGTGGCGCACGGCATCTTCGAGACCCGGCAGTGCCTCACCTCGACAGCCAAGAGCGCGATCACCCGGCAGCAAGGAGTGCATCGACGATGACCACATACGCCTTCCTCAGTGACGAGTGGGTGAGCGAGGCTCGCAGGATCCGCGAGGAGTACGAGACTGAGGACGTCTCCATGACCCACCAGATGAAGATGAACCTGGTCATCACCGAGGTGCCGTTCGGGGAGGGCACCGTCGATGCCCACATGGACTCGGCGGAGGGGTCGCTCGAGCTCGAGCTCGGGCACATCGAGGCCGCGGACGTGAAGGTGAGCCTCGACTACCTCACTGCCAAGGCCATCCTCGTCGAGGGAGACTCCCAGGCGGCACTGCAGGCTCTCATGACCGGCAAGATCCAGGTCGAAGGCGACATGACGAAGCTCATGGCCCTTCAGACCATCCCGCTGGACGAGTCCGCGCAGCAGGTGGCATTGCGCCTGCGCAAGATCACCCAATAAGCCCTGAAGAACAGCTTCGCAGCCCTGTCCGCCTTGGGCTCGGCCCTGTCCGCCTTGGCCTGCGCCTCGTCGGACTGAGCGGTACCTTCAGCTCGCCACTGTCACGCAAGCACTTTGGCGCCACGGGGCCACCAGGCGGCGAGTCTCGGCGCGTCCGCCGGAGACCAGGAGATACTCGACGTTGCGGAGGCGGCCGACCTTGCCTACGCGCTTGCCCGAAGGGTCGTAGATGCCGATTCGGGCTCCCACATAACGGTCCGAGTCGAAGGCGAGGACCTCAGTGTGGCCACGCACCTTGCACAGGTCGACGAGCGTGGCCAGGTCGCAAAAGGACTCGTCGTTGTAGGAGAGCACCACCAGCTCCGCGCGCACATCGCGAACCACCTGGGCCAACGCCTCGGGCATGGTGAGCGGGGAGTTGAAAGCACTGCGTGGACCGTCGCGCAGGTCGACGCGCTTGCAGGCGATCCCGTAGTGCTCGGGGGCGTCCCAGGCCACCAGCGTCTCCCAGATGTGGTAGTTCGAGTCGTAACGGTGTTGGTTGTACGGCGGGTCGAGGTAGGCGAGGTCGAACTCTCCCAATGATGCGACGAGCTCGCAGGCGTCGCC
>JBELAS010000213.1:0-3469 GCA_049508615.1 Acidimicrobiales bacterium | reverse complement strand
CCATCCTCCCCGGCTGGTACATGCCGCAGGTGATGGCGCGAAGCGGAAACCGGTGGCGAGTCCTGGTGGTGCTCGCGATCGTCATCGCCTTCGTTTTGATCGAGGCTTTGGGACTCTGCAACACCTATGGCCAACTCGGCCTCGTGTGAGCACATTTGCTCCCCAGCTGGCTCGACATGCACCAAGGACTAGGTGGGTTGCCAGGGAGCATCCCACCTCTTGCTGCCTGTCGAGCCACGAGTGGCTGTTAGCCACTGAGATAGCGCCGTTTCTTCAAGGTCGCGAGCGGATAAGAACTTTTGAGAGCGAACCGGCTACCGGGCTTCTCCAGGACGCCGCGGACATACTGACTCACACAGACGACGCGTCGGTACGCCCGAGCCAGGTGCAACCTCGATAAGCACCTGACATACGCGTTGGAGGGACTGATGGCGTCGTAGCCGGAGCGTCACCGCGCGGCTTGGGCCATCACCACCGACACCAGGCGGTAGCGCACAACCGGCAGCTACAAACGCCCCGAAGTGCAGGTGTTGGGGCGCGCTCGCTATGTCGACTCCGGGGTAATCCCTGCTCCTCTGAGCATGCGCCGTAGGTCGACCACCTGCTGCTCGTCGATATCGTGACCTCGCGGGGCGTCGAACGTCTCGGTCTCAGATCCCAGGGTCACCGTGTACCGGTCACCCTGCTCCCCGATGACAGTGGCCACGCTCTGCAGGAGTGACAAGACGTCATGCCACTGGATGTTGTGACTAGCCGGATGGCCGAAAATCTTCTCCACCGTGGCCCGATGGTGCGCGTCGAGTTCTATGCCTTCGGCCATTCACTCTCCTCATCAGCATCAGGCTCGTTGCTGCTTGTCTCAGGTGCGTCGAGATCCCAGCCGCCCTCGTCTTCACGTTGAGAGCGGGCACGACGTGTCGGCTCTCCTAAGCCATCGGGGTCGTCCATACCTCCTTCGAGGGTGACGAGATCTTCAGGGTCGTCAAGCTCCGCCCCGGCCTCCTCGAGTTCACGTTCGTCCACCTGAAGCGCGGAATCGAGCGAGGGGTCCTGCTCGACCCTTTCGGCAAGACTCGAATCGATCCGGGAGCCTTCATCGAGCGCTTCGTCGCCTTGTTCGAACGCTTCTGTGCCCAATGGTTCGTCGGGTGACCAATCGTCGTTCTGTCTCATGACGAGGTCTCCATTCCCCTGTAGGTGGCGTGGAGTAATCGTAGGGTCTACGTCGCGCCGGTACATCGCACGTGGTCCCCCGGGGTTAGATCCGGCTCGGTGACCGGTATCGCCGTGGCCGGGGCTGACCGACTGACCTGAGCAGGATCGCCGACCACACGCCACCAACCTCGGCACTACCGTGGGCGCATGGAACTCGGCAAGGTGGGAATTTGGTGGAATATACCCTGGCTGGTGGATGAGACCTCCTTGGACGTCGCAGCAGAGATGGAGGCCCTCGGCTATTCGGCGTTGTGGCGCGGGGGTGGCTTCAAGCCCGGTCTTTCCACGAGTTTCGAGCGCCTGCTCGCCGCAACGACCCACGTGCCGGTGGCGAGCGGCATCGTGAGCATCTGGCAGACCTCTCCCGAGGAGCTTTCAAAGGCCGTAGCCGACCTCGACAACCGCTACCCCGAGCGCTTCCTCTTGGGCCTCGGAACAAGCCATGAGGCGATGGTCAAGAACTACACCCGTCCCTATGCCCACATGGTCAGCTACCTCGATGCGCTGGACACGGCTGGGCCTGTGGTTGCCAAAGACCGCCGGGTGCTCGCTGCCCTCGGGCCTCGCATGCTCAAGCTGGCAGGCGAGCGAACCACCGGGGCACACCCGTACTTTGTGCCCGTCGAGCACACCGCGAGAGCACGAACAATCCTCGGACCCGATCCGCTTCTGGCCCCCGAGGTGACGGTGGTGCTGGAGAGCGATCCCACCAAGGCGCGCGACCTGGCACGGACGTTCACGGCGGCGTTTCTCTCTCTGCCGGACTACACCAACAACCTGCGCTCCCTCGGCTTTGGAGACAATGACCTCGCCGGAGGAGGAAGTGACCGCCTAATCGATGCGGTCGTGTGCTGGGGAGACCTCAATGCCATCGCCGCTAGGGTCCGCGAGCACTTTGAGGCAGGGGCCGACCATGTTTGCATCCAGGTCGTCTCCACCTCACAAAGGTCCTTTCCACTTGCCGAGTACCGCGAACTTGCCCCTGCACTACTGGCCGCGTGAGCGAGACGGCCTGATCGCGCGGACCTGGCTGTCTGGCCGACCCGGTCCCAGTGGTTCACGTCATGCCCACCCCAGCTCCTTCAAGCGAGGGTCGCTGATCCCGAAGTGGTGAGCGACCTCGTGGATCACCGTCTTCCGAACCTGGGCGATGACCTCCGCCTCCGTGGAGCAGACCCCGCAGATCTCCTCTTGGTAGAGGGTGATTCGGTCCGGCATCACTCCGGTGTAGCTCTCGGGGCCTCGCTTGGTCAGGGGGATGCCCTCGTAGAGACCGAACAACGAGCGACCCTCTGACCGGTCCTCCACCAGCACGGCGACGTTCTCCATCGCCGCGCCGAGGTCAGGTGGGAGCGAGTCGAGCGCCTCGGCAACGAGCTGCTCGAAGCGCTCGGTGGTCACGACGAACATGACGGCACCGTAGTGTCACTCGACGCCGGGGCCAGCCTCAGGGATGTACAGGACGCCGCAGGACACGCCGACCCGAGGTCGACGCGGAGGTGCGACCGGGCCAGGAATACCGCCCGGCAGCGGCCCGTCTGCTCAATCAGACACTCCGATCAGCCGATACAGACACCATGGCCAGTGGGACTCGCGTGATGTCGGGCATTGCAGTCGCCATTAGCGGCGTCGCCCTGAGCCTGGCTGCTTGCACCTCAGGAGTCCACATCGCAGCAACACCTGCGAAGTCACAAAGCTTTGTAGATGTCATGCCACCACCCACTTCAGCACCGTCTCCCAGGACAAGTACGAAGAGTATCTGTGACACTCCGAACGGTGTCCACGAAGAGAACTGTCCGCAGTTCGATCCACCGGCCAATATGCCGAATCTCATCGGGATGACAGTTGCGAAGGCAGAGACCACTCTGGCACAAGCCATCGCCCAGAATCGGCGGTCTGATTCTGGGCCAACGGCAGAGGTAGTTTCCCAAGGCTGTGGGCCGACTGACGATCTTGGCAATCCACCATTGTGTTCTATCAAGCCGGGACCGGATTGGACCGTCGTGGCACAATCGCCTAACCCCAACGATCTGATTGAAGGTGCGGAGTACCACGTGCAGCTTGTTGTCCTAGGCGCAGCACCATCGGCGGGCTAGAAGGCGGGACTGGTGGCGTCGTAGCCGGAGCGTTACCGCGCGGCTTGGGCCATCACCACCGACACCAGGCGGTAGCGCATATCCGGCAGGGCGCCCCCGGTGCGAGAAGATGGACGGATGATCAGTCCCGTTCGGGAGGTATTGAAAACGATGCTGGC
>JBELAS010000212.1:0-3475 GCA_049508615.1 Acidimicrobiales bacterium | reverse complement strand
CCTCGAGGATTGCCCCGAGCGCGGCGTGCAGCGCGAACACCATCGCCACAGGCGCCGTGTGGTGGTAGGTCCGGCCGCCATCGCTTGCCACGTAGCTCGCGATCAGGCCCAGGTCGAAGTACCACGACGAAGGCCGGTCGACGAGGCGTTCACGGGCGCGCTGCGAAGCCGTGAGCGGCGCGAGGCCGGGGGGCACCCCCAGGCACTTCTGGGTCCCGCCGTAGGCGACGTCTATTCCCCAGGCGTCGACAGCGACCTCGATGCCCCCGAGCGAGGTCACGACGTCGGCGACCACGAGCGCGTCTGCTTTGGCACGACCCACCTCCTCCACGTCGTTACGCACTCCGGTGGAGGTCTCTGCGTGGACCAGCGCTATTACCGCTGGGGACGCGTGGGCGCGCAGCAACTGCTCGGAGCCGAGCGGCTCGCCCCAGGGGGCATCGACCCGGACGACCTCGGCCCCCAGTCGCGAGGCCACCTCGCACATACGCTCGCCGAACAGGCCGTTCACCCCCACCACCACCGGGTCACCGCGGTGGACGAGGTTCACGAATGCGGCCTCCATTCCCGCCGAGCCCGTTCCGGAAACTGGAAACGTGAGCACGTTGTCCGTGGCGAACACGCCGCGCAGGCGCGCGCAGGTCTCGTCGAGCACATCGAGGAACTCCGGGTCGAGGTGCCCGAGAAGCGGACGGCCCAGGGCCGCGGTGGCTTCGGGGTACGGGTTCGAGGGCCCGGGACCCATGAGGATTCGCTCGGCGTACGGCATGCCGGATGCTAGGCACGCCCCCGGGTGTCACCGCCAGACGATCCCGGGCCATGCCGCGAAACGCCTTCAGCCTCTGCTGGGCGTCCGGCAGAGACGACGGGCGAGTCGCCCGTCGAAGGATCCTCTTCCCCAAGGGAACTCACGTGTGAAGGAGCCGATGCCGCGTCGCGGTTATGCCCTTCGTCACGATGGTGAAGACGACACCAGGTGTCCGAAGAAGCTCAGGTCGGGTTGTGGAACGGACCGTGCAGCAGTCGCTCACGGTCGCCTTACGAGGATCGCGAGACACCCATGCTGGCAGCGAGGCCGTCGAGGATGTCGTCCTCCGACGCCAGACAGAAGGTCCTGTCGAAGGCGGCCATCACGCAGGCGAGGATCAACACGCCGCCAACGATGACGTCCTCCCGACCCTTCACCATTCCCGGGCGCGCCAGGCGCTGCGCCCGATCCTCTCCTGAGAGCCGGCCCGACCAGTCCTCGACCTGGGCGCGCGTGAGCACGACATGATGCACCGCTGCACGGTCGTAGCGATCCAGGCGCCTTTCGAGAGCGACGAGCGTGGATACCGTGCCGGCCAGACCCACGACGCCACCCGGGGCCAACCGGAAGAGCCCTGCCCGCGCGCCCGCCAGGATGGTGTCTATGAAGGCACGAGCATCCGCGAGCTCTTCGTGAAGAGGTGGGTCGTGGAGCAGGAACCGTTCGGTCACCCGCACGCATCCGATGTCAAGAGAAACCGCAGCCACATCGTCGTCTGCAGCACCCACCACCCCCGCCGCCAGCTCGGTGGAGCCGCCCCCGATGTCCACCACCAGCAATGGCCCCGCAGCACGATGCCTCGCCGGAAGGCGCGCAGTGGCGCCGACGAACGACAGCCGTCCTTCCTCCTCCCCACTCAACAACTCGGGACGTAGGCCGGTCGCGCGCCGTGCGGCCGAAAAGAAGTTCTCGGCGTTCACGGCGTCGCGCGTCGCAGAGGTAGCCACCAACCGGGCGCGCACCACGCGGCGGGCATCCATAAGCCGGCGGTAGCCATCGAGCACCTCGAGCGTTCGGCTGATGGCCCGGGGTGAGAGCTCGTGGGTGGCGTCGACCCCTTCCCCGAGCCTGGTTATCCGCACGTGACGTTCGAGTACCGTGCCATCGGCGCCGACGATCAGCAAACGCGTGGAATTCGTGCCGCAGTCGATCGCGGCGACCGACCCTGGCCACTCAGGGAGCATCGTCGTGTTCCACTACAAAGCTCTCGCGATCGATCCCGAGCTGCTTCACGGCCCATCGGCCGACCGGGTCGTCTCCGCCGGCCAAGAACCATGCGACGTGAGCGTGCAAGCACTTGACCCCCCTGCGCGTCCCGCCCACGCCCCCGGTGGGCCGCGGTCCCGTGTGACCCTGGGGCACCTCGGCCTCGCGTTCGCCCGCGTACCGTTCGTGTGCAGCCGAGAGCTCTGCCGGGTCGGTCTCCGCCTCGGCCCTTCTGACCCCACCCGAGGCCTCCAGCCTGCTCACCGCCTCACGTGTTGCGGGGTCGACGAGCCAGTAACGAGTGGGCATGGGTCTGCCGTTGTCGAGAAGCGGCGCGTTCACGATGACTGCCGGCGCGCCGTCCCTGCATCGCACGCTCACCGAGAAGCGGCCCGAGGGCGCGCGCCCGAGCAGTCGTGCCACCTCTTCGCGATCGGAAGGTGTGGGCTCGTTCACGGTCGGGAAGGCGTCTGCTTGTTCAGGGTAAGGAGGCCGTCGGCTCGCCGCAGGGGATCGTCACGACCTGTGACCGCTGGCGTGAACTTGGCGCGCTTCATCCTTCACCGGGCAGCTGATACTACGGCTCCGTCCTCGGACGCGCTGCGCGAAACCGGGGCGACGCGCTCTGGCTGACCTAGCGCCAGAACTCCAGGGTGTGCACGACGCGGGTCCAGAACCCCCCGCTCGTCGCGCCGCCTTGAGCGAACTGCCCCGTCGCGCGTCGACCACGGGCGTTCGCTGAGCTGCCGCGCGCCACAGAAGAACCCCCCGCCGATCCCCGGCCCGTCCCGACTCCCGTGTCCTGGCCAGCACCCAGGAGCTCCTCCGAGATCGCAGAGCCCGGTACCACCGGCGGTCCTTCGAGCGGGACGTGACCGGAGTTCTGGGCCGAGCCGGTCGACGCCCCGGAGGCGGGGAGGATCTCGTAGGCCTGGCTCCCCGGAGCCACGAGCCCGTAGTCGCGCCGGGCGATGCCAGCCACCGTGGAAGGTTTCGACAGCTGCTGGGTCTCTTGCTCCAGAGCCTTGTTCTTTGCCTCGAGCCCGCCGAGCTGCCGTGAGGTCGACGACAGCTGGTCGTGTTGAGAGAGCAACGCGGAGACAGGCATCGACGTCGCCAGCACGACCACGGCGAAGACGCCGGAGCCCAACAGCAGTGCACGCGCCCTCCGACGCTGCAGCGAGGGCCGGCTGCGTGCACCTTTGCGCGCCGTCGTCGCCGTTGTGCGGCGGGTACCTGCGCGCTTGGCGGATCCGCGGCGCGCGCGCGCCGCCGAAGGCTTCGCACCGTTGCGCCGTGCGCGCGCCCCGTTTCGCGAGATCATCCCTGGCCCGTCCGACGCCCCCGGGACATTCGCAGGGCGTCACGCCCGAAGAAGGCTGCCGACTCGCCGAGCTCCTCTTCTATACGCAGGAGCTGGTTGTACTTGGCAACGCGTTCTGAGCGCGCCGGCGCCCCGGT
>JBELAS010000211.1:0-3518 GCA_049508615.1 Acidimicrobiales bacterium | reverse complement strand
AGTAGGTCGGGACCGTGGGGGAGCGGAGGTAGTCCCCATGTGAAGGTGAGGGGGAAGTGGTACTCGTCGGGGGGGTCCACGTCCTCGGGCAGGTCGATCACAGCATCCTCGAACGAGAGCAACGTCCGGGGATCGACCTCCAAGGCCAGATGGAGGTCCAGCGGGCCGCCACAACCCTCTTCGGGATGCAGATCGACCTCCCAGGTTTGTCGCAAGGAGTACGTCTCTACGAAGTGCCTCTCGTCGTGGACGTGGAACCCGTGGTCCACCGAATGGTCCTTCAAGTCGGCCACGTACCCGGCCACGTCTATGACTGCCATTTCGCCCAGAGCCTATCGGTTCGCGCTTGGTGCCTCGCCTGGGCGAGGGTCCCGGTAACGTCGCGTTAGGACGACGTGTGACCTGGCGCATGCCGTTAGGTCTGTAGGCCATGGAGAAAGAGGTGCAGGTGGGATGCGGGCAACGCTGTGTGCTCTGAGAGACATGCCGTCTGAGAGAGATGCTGCTTCATCGGAGAGTCTGGTCACGAAGCACGAAGCTGTGCTCTGTGCTTCGGAGTAAGAACGGTCACGTGGACGACCAGACGCTGCTCGGGGTCTGCGAGCGGGTCGTCGACGCCGTGGATGTGTCGCTAGGCGCCGTCGAGGACTGGAGCGCGACGGGCGGGCGTCCCGGCCAGTACGCGATCGACCTCGTAGCCGATCACGCGGCGCTCGAAGTCCTCGACGATGCGGGTCTCGGGGTACTTTCCGAGGAGAGCGGCCTTCACCGCCCGAAATCCGCGCTCGTGGCAGTGCTCGACCCCGTAGACGGTTCCACCAACGCCTCACGGCGAGTGCCCTGGTACGCCACGAGCATCTGTGTGATCGACGAGGCGGGTCCGCGTGTCGCGGTAGTAGGCAATCTGGCGACCGGGGAGCGTTACCGCGCAGTTCGCGGTGAAGGTGCCTGGAAGGGCGAGCAGCGACTGGGCGTTTCAAGTTGTACCGAGTTGCGTAACGCCGTGGTCGCACTGTCGGGATTTCCCCGTCGCCATCTGGGATGGGCCCAGTTCCGCGCCTTCGGCGCCGCTGCGCTCGAGTTGTGCGCGGTCGCAGACGGCAGTCTCGACGCCTACGTGGTCGGTGGTGGCGCGCGCCTTGCTCCGTGGGACTACTTGGGCGGCGTCCTCGTCTGCACCGAGGCGGGGGGGCATGTGTGCGACCTCACCGGGCGCGAGCTGGTCGTCATCGAGCCGGAGGCACGCCGGGCGGTCGCTTGCGCGGCCACCGAGGTGTTGCTCGCGCAACTGCGCGCCGCCGCCCAGGATGCACCAGGGTCAGACGGCAGTGCCTCTGCCGCAGGCGAGGGCTAGGACTTGGCGAGCCGTCGCCGACTACGTCGGCGCGAGGAACCTCGCCGTACGCGCCTGTCGCACTGGCGCGCAGACGGGCAGGCGAAGGTCCGTTACCCGTCGGAGGCCGAGGCGAACCGAGCCGCTTTCGGCTATCGGCTCGAGCACGGCTCGGACCTCCCTCCTTACCGCTGTGAGTTCTGTGGCGGCTGGCACCTAGGCGGCACCGCTTGAGGAATTCGTTCAGGCACCTTTCTGAACGGCTCTTCCGACTGACGCCTCGTCGCTGGGCTCCGAGATTGCGCGGGGGCGCTGCGTCGGCGGATCAGAGCTGACCCAAATAGAAGCGAGATCCCTGGTCGTCGGCGCACGTCGAGGAGATCCCGTACGGCTGGACCTCAGGGTCGGTGGCGGTGCCCCCGGCGGTGCGGACCCGGTCGACCGCGGCGGCGATGTCGTCGACCCGGTACATCGGCACGCCGGTGGCGACTTCGTGGCCCCCGGACATCCCGACCATGGGAACCACATCCTCCACCTGCCAGCCATCGTCTGCCCGCCCGGGCACGAATTGCCACCCGAGCACCGAACCGTAGAAGGCACGAGCTCTCGCCGAGTCCACCACTTCCATCGTCACGTAGGCGACGTCCCCGTGGCGCGCACCGGTCGTCGGACCGGGTGCACCCACGGTACCGAGCCCGTCAGTCGGCTGGAAGACCGCAAATTGCACACCCTGGTCGTCGGTGCATCCGGAAATGAGCCCGTAGGACTCCTCGTGCGGGTCCGCGGCGGTGCCGCCGGCGTATCTCACCCGCTCGACGGCGGAGCCGATGTCGTCGACGGCGAAGCACAGGAAGAGGTTGCTCCGCTCCTGCTTCCCCCACATGCCGTGGTGCAGGCTCTGATCCTCGACCTGGCGGCCTTGCGGTCCGCTCGCCGGTCCGTATCGCCAGTCGAGCACCGCAGAGAAGAAAGCTGTGGCGCGCTCGATGTCCGGCACGAACAGCGACACATAACCGATGTCGCCGTGCCGTAGTGCCGTCGGTGCCCGGGCGGCCGGCTCCGCCGAGACCAGCCAGCGGTGACCGAACGGGTCGCGGAACACCCCGTTACGCCCGTACTCGTAGTCAGCCGGCGCGCGCTCCAAGATTGCTCCCCCGGCGACAGCCCGACCGATCACCGTGTCGACGTCGGCCGCGCTCAAGTGGATCGTCACGGGGACGCCTTTGCCGGGCGCCGGGGCGACCACTCCGCTCTCGGGGTGTTGTTCGGAGAGCATCAGCACCCCGCCGGCGATCTCGAGCTCTGCATGGCCGATGCTGCCGTCGGGCATGACGTACGGCTCCGCGCTCTGTCTCGCGCCTAGTACCTCGGCGTACCACGCCAGAGCGCGACGAGCGCCCGAGACGGCGAGGTAGGGGACGACGGTGGTCGGTGGTCGGGAAGTCGTCGCCAACTCCGACTCCAGGGTGATGTTGGACACCGTTACTCCTTTCGGCAGGGTGAGGGCTCGCTCTATGCGCGAGCGCAAGCGAGCGGCAAACACAGGGTCGGGATCGACGGGAGTGATCGGCACGCGCAGCACTTCGAAGGGGTCAGCCATCTGAGGCCTCCTTCTCGGCATAGGCGCGCCTGAATGCGGTGCGGGCGCGTACGAGCAGTGCTTCGGTGGCATGGACGGTGCGCTCCAGCAGGGCCGCCACCTCGGGCACTGACAGGTCGTCGAGGTAGCGCAAGGTGAGAGCAACTCGGTGATGGGGATTGAGTGCCTCGAGGGTCTCGCGAGCGCGCAACGCGTCCAGACGGGTGTCCCAGCGATCCTCCGGGGCGTCCTCAGCGTCGTCAACGACCACGCGCAAGCTTCGTTCCTCGCGCGCTTGTCGGCGCCAGTGGTCGACGAGCTTGTGGCGGGCGACGCCGATGATCCAGGCACGCTTAGGACCGGCGGGTCGTCACCGCGCACCGCGTCCACGGCTGCGAGGAACGTCTCCGAGGTGAGGTCGTCGGCGAGCGCGCTCCGCCCACACCGGGCGGAGAGATATCCGTAGACGTGTGGAAGGGCACGGTCGTACAAGGCGAGGAGGGAGCCCGGGGCATTCGCCGTTGCAGCTGGCTGCTCGCTCACATCCGTATTGTCGCTCGAAACGCCCTCGCTCCAACGGGGGCCGGCGAGAATTACGAGAATTAA
>JBELAS010000210.1:0-3519 GCA_049508615.1 Acidimicrobiales bacterium | reverse complement strand
ATGCCGCTCGAGACGTAGAGGGAAACGGGAGTCTTGGGAGGGACGGAGGTCCCTTGCGCAGGCTGCGTGCCGATCACGTCTCCCTGCGTGATCGTCTGGCTGGACTGGGGTGTCTGCTGCCCGCTGCAGACGAGCCCGTCGTTCCCCAGGATGCTGCAAGCCACGGTGGGGGTGTCGCCCGACACGTCGGGGACCGTGACGTCGGGAGAAGTCGTGGGCGTCGTGGTGGTCTGAGCCGTGTAGAGGATGACCGTGCCGCCTTGGGAGACGGGCTGGCCGCCCTTCGGCAGGGTGTCACAGACGATGTTCAGCTGGGTACAGGTGTTGATGTACTGGACCTGTGGGCTGAGCCCCATCTTGTCAAGCTCGATCTGGGCCGAGCCGGTCGACTGGCCGTCGAGGTCTGTGGGAACGGTCAGCTGCGTGCTCACCGTCTTGCCCCCGGTGACGAGCGTGATGGTCTCACCCTTGTGCACGGTCGAGCCCTGCCCAGGCTGGGTGCGGACGACCTGGGTGGTGAGTGCGCTGCTCGAGGAGTCCTCCTGGAGCTTGGTCTTCAGGCCGTCGCCCAGGAGCGTGGATTTGGCCTGGGTCACGCTCTGGCCCGACACGTCCACCAGCTTGAAGGTCGAGACCGGCGGATGCACCGACCCGAGGTGCCACCAGCCCAGGGACTGGCCCAGGAAGATCACGACCACGGCCAGCGCGGCCAGCAACAGGACCAGCACCGTCGCGTAGACGCCTGTACGGCTCGGAGGGCGTTCGGGCTCCTCCGGTGGCTGCGCGCCCACCTGGGGCAGTGCCGCGGTACGGCCCGCGGCCCCCATCGCTTGGGTCGCCCCGAGCGTGACGGGCGGGGCGGCGGCGGCCACGGAACGCCCTTCGCGAAAGCGCAATAGATCCACGCTCAGGTCGTCGCCGGTCGGATAGCGATGCTCGGGCGACTTGGCCATGCACTTCAAGATGATGGCCTCGAGATCGGGCGGTACCGCCGGGTTGATCTCGCGCGGCGTCGGAGGCTGCTCACGCACGTGCTTCGACGCGACGGCCACCGGCGTCTCCCCGAGGAACGGTGGACGGCCGGTCACCATCTCGAAGAGCACTACTCCGAGCGAGTAGATGTCGCTGCGCGCGTCGACACCCATACCCTCCGCCTGCTCGGGGGAGAAGTAGGTGGCCGTTCCCATTACAGCTCCCGTCTGGGTGAGGCTCTCCTCGGTGTTGAGAGCGCGCGCGATCCCGAAGTCGGTGACCTTCACCACACCTTCGTCGGTGATGAGGACGTTGCCTGGTTTCACGTCGCGGTGGATCACACCATGGCGGTGCGCGTACGCCAGCGCGCCCGCCACGTCCGAGGCGATCTCGGCGGCCCGGTCGGGATGCAGCGGGCCCGCTCCTCGCAGGATCGACGACAGACTGCGGCCGTCCACGAACTCCATCACTATGAAGTAGGTGCCGCCGTCCTCGCCCCAGTCGAACACCGGGACGATGCTCGGGTGCGAGAGGTTGGCTGCCGCCTGAGCCTCGCGGCGGAACCGCTCCACGAAGGACCGGTCGACCGACAGCTCGGGGAAAAGGATCTTCAGCGCGACCGGCCGATCGAGCATGCGGTCGCGGGCCCGGTACACCTCGGCCATCCCGCCACGAGCCACCAGGTGGGACAGCTCGTAGCGTCCCGAGAGCACACGCGGGGTCTCGGCAGGCTCCACCATCAAAACGTCCCGCGGCAGCTGCCGACTTCAACAGTCAGAGGACCCGGGGCTCGGGACACGACCGCGACAATCGTCACAGGTGAGGTCGTAGCCTCGGAACCAGGTGGTCGGCGGGGTTGGACTGCCCCTTCGGGCGACCTTCGGGCACGGCCGAAAAGAGTCTGGGGCTGGACGCCCATGAAACTGTCGGCTTCAACCATCAGGTAAGTCACCTCGTCAGAGCCTACGCGCGGCCGGGGATACCCCACGGTCGGGTGGGGTCGGGGGAAAGGGACATTGCCTGGCGCACAAGGCGCAGACAAGTTCACCGACTTGCCTTGCACGAGCGAGGCCGGTGTCATCGCTGCTCGACCACTGGAGCGCCGACCCACGCGGATGCCGAGGTCTGCGAGCATGATCACTGGCCCCCCAGCGCGGCGGCGATCATGGTCTTCACGAGCGGACCGGCGACAGGGGCACCATAGTCGTACAGGGTCTGGTTCGGGATCATCACGGCCACTGCAACCTTGGGAGCGCTCGCAGGCGCGAACGCGATCATCCAGTCCGTGGTGCCCGTATTGCCGAGGCCGATCTGGGCCGTGCCGGTCTTGGCGGCCACGTCCTCGCTTGCCGGAAAGCCGACGCCATCAGCCGTACCGCTCGTCACGACCTCGGTCATGAGCGTGTTGATGGCAGCAGCAGTTTGCGGCGACGTTGCCCGCAGCCACTGCGTCGGCTTGTAGGTCTGCACGAGGTTGTCTTGAGAGTCGCGGATGTCGGACATAACGTGAGGGGTCATCACCACCCCTTTGTTCGCGATCCCCGCCGCGACCATCGCCATCTGAAGTGGGCTCGCATCAGTGCATTTCTGACCGATAGAAGACTGGGCCAGGAAGATCTCGGCATTGGTGGTATCACAACTCGGCTGGAGAAAGTCCGACACCTCCTCGTTGCGGCTGTGGGGCAGGTCGATCGGCGGCTGCTGGTTGAACCCGTACGCGTCGGCCTCGGCGGTCATCGAGGCGGCTCCGACCTTCGTGCCAAGGATCGCGAAGCCTGTGTCGCACGAGGGAGGCAGCATCTCGGCGATCGTGCCTCCGCAATTTCCTGTGCCGGGGTCGTTGCACAACGGCTTGTTCGGCGCCTGTCCGCCGAGGGTACCGCCGTTGATACACGTGTAGTAGGGCATAGGTGCGTCAACCAATTGCGGAGCGTGCTCGTAGGCGGCCGAGGCGGTCACGATCTTGAACGTCGATCCTGGAGGGAACTGGGTCGCGTCCTGGTAGGCGAGCGATGTGAGCGGTCTGAACCCCTCGGAGTCGAGGGACGTATCGGCTCCCCACGCCTGCTGCGCCACGGTCTGGGCGCACTTGCGCTTACCTCCGACTGTCTGGGGAACCACACAAGCCTCAGAGGTCAGGGGGCTGGGGTCGAAACTCGGGTTCGAGTACATGGCGTCGATCGCGCCCGTGGATGGATCGAGCACGACGATCGCGCCGTCGCGGCCACCAAGCGCGTTCATGGCGACGGTCTGGAGCGTGTCGGACAAGGTCAGCGTCACGGTGTCGGTCACCGTCTGCGTGGAGAGCAGGTCCCCGAGAGTCTTGACCGGACGATTGTGAGATAGAAGGTAAGAATTGTAATAGTCCTCGACCCCGTAGGACCCGTAGCGGTTCGAGATGACGCCCGTGATCTGACCGAAGAGCGCATGCGTTGGGTACTCGCGCTGGTACTTGTAGGAGCTGCCCTTCGGTGCTGGGATCGACTCGGCGAGCACCACCCTGTCGGCGCTCTGGATCAGACCCCTCGTCTGGTCGAACTTGGCCGC
>JBELAS010000021.1:0-11424 GCA_049508615.1 Acidimicrobiales bacterium | reverse complement strand
GTGACCGCGAACTCATTGTAATCGCGGTGCTCGTCATTATCCACACGGTCACGGAGTATGTTCCCGAGCGTGGATCTGGACTTCGCTACCACGACCGAGCTCGCCCGAGCCGTGCGCGACCGAACCATCTCGAGCCGGGAGCTACTCGACCACATCCTCGCCCGCGTCGACCAACACAACCCCGATCTCAATGCCATCGTGGCATTCGATCTCGACCGGGCCCGAGCCGCCGCAGACGCGGCGGACGCGGCAACGGCCAGAGGTGACGCCGCTGGTCCCCTTCATGGCCTGCCGATGACGGTGAAGGACGTATGGGAGACCGAGGGCCTCGTGACCACCTCGGGCGCCCCCGAACTGAAGGACCACGTGCCTCGAGCCGACGCGCTGGTCGTCGGTCGGCTGAAAGCGGCAGGCGCCATCATCTTCGGCAAGACCAATACCCCGCTCTATGCCGGTGACTTCCAGACATTCAACGACGTCTACGGAGTAACCAACAACCCATGGGACACGTCGCGCACTGTCGGCGGGTCATCGGGCGGCGCAGCCGCCGCAGTTGCAGCTGGGCTCACGCCGCTCGAGCTGGGCAGTGACATTGGCGGCTCGATCCGGATCCCTGCACACTTCAACGGCGTCTACGGGATGAAGCCCTCATGGGGCGTCGTGCCCAGTCGGGGCCACATTCCGGGACCGCCAGGAAGCCTCGTCGAAACCGACGTCAACTGCAACGGTCCCCTCGCGCGCAGCCTCGAGGATCTTCACTTGGCGCTCGGCATCGTGGCGGGCCCGGTGCCCGAGGACGCCGCCGGATGGCACCTCGAGCTCGATGCAGGACCCGCGATCGACGACGTGAGCGCCGTGCGCGTTGCAACCGTGTTCGGTGAGGGCAGCGATTGGTTGCCGGTCGCACGCGACGTCCGTGCAAACCTCGACGTGTTCGCGAACCGGATCGCCGACGCCGGCGCACAGGTCGATGCCGCCGCGCTTCCTGTGCCGCTTGCCGACGGGCTCCGTTCGTGGTGGGAGCTCGTCTGCCCGATCATCGGAACGGGGCTGCCCGACGACGCCTTCGCCGCCTTCACCGAGCTCGAGGCCATACCCGACGACGACCCCGCGCTCTCCGCCGGACGCGCGCTCACCAGCCGATACCGTACGTGGGCGCGCGCCAATGGACTGCGTCAGCACCAACGCGTCGCCTGGGCAAAGTTCTTCGAGCAGTTCGACGTGGTGCTCGCGCCGGTGATGCCGTCCGTGGCGTTCCCCCACGACACCGACCGGCCGATCGCGGAACGCCTGCTCGACATTGACGGCGTCGCGGTCCAGCACCTGCTCGCGACGGCGTGGTGCGGCGCCATCGGGTCCGTGCTGCTCCCGGTTGTCACGCTGCCGACCGGGTCGACGCCAGTGGGCCTGCCGGTGGGCATCCAGGTGATCGGGCCCTTCCTCTCCGACCTGCGCTTGCTCAGGATCGCGGGCCTGCTCGACGCCGCCGGTGGGCCCGGCTTCACACCACCGCCACGTTGAACGAAGGGCCCCGAAAGAGAGCTGACCGCGCGAGATCGATCTCCTGCGACCCCGTACGAGCTCCTCGGCCTCGGCCTGGGGCCGGTTGATTGTTCCACGGGGAGAGGAAGCTCATGCGCGCTGAATCCTCCGAGATCCCCAGGTCGGGTTCTCCCTCGCCAACCCGATGAAGAGTTACTCAGCGTCGCCTACGAGTGCTGCTTCGGGAGATTCATTCCATCGCGGTGAAGTCGTCCTTGGCGGAAACAGTGTGACGTCACAAACGACCATGTGTGGTCGGTTACTCGACAGCGCCCGCTCGAGCGCTGCGCCGAGTTCGGCGCCACTGTTTTCGATTCGAGTAGCGCTGATGTCAAAAGACTCAGCGAGAAGAGCGAAGTCCGGCGTGACGAGATCCACACCGCGAAGCTCGTCACCTGCGCGCTTCTGGTCGTAGCGCAGCATGCCGTAACCGCCATCGTTGACCAGGAGGATGGTCACGGGTAGTTGCTCCTGAGCAATGGTGGCCAGCTCGCCGACGGCGTACATGAATCCGCCGTCCCCGCATACGGCCAGAACAGGGCGATCCCCGCCATACGCCGCGCCGATGGATGCCGGAAGAGCGTATCCCAACGTGCCCCAGCCAATCGGGTACTGCACTGACCGGGGACGGTCTGCTCCGTAGTAGCTGCTGAGCCAATATCCAGGGATAGCCATGTCATTGACAACAGTTGCGACTCCCGACGCCGCTTGCTGCACGGTGGCAACAAAGGCGCAGGACTCGGCAGTACGTGGATCTGCCTGCAGACGAGCCCATACCTGTTCCCGCATAGAGGGGAGTCGATCGACCAGCCCGGTGGAGCGGCGCGAAGTGCTGTTCAAGAGTATTCGAATTGCGGCCTTCGCATCACCGACAACAGGCAACACCGTGTTGTACCCGATACGAGTGTTCGCAAGTTCGACATTGATGTCGATGATGGTGGCGGGAAGCCTGAGCGTATTGTTCTTCGTCATCATGCCGTCAAAGTCGGAGCCGATGGCAACCAAGACATCTGCGCCCGCGAGAAGATCCTCGACCTCGGGTTCGTGTGGCGGCAGGTTGATCGTGCACGGATGATCGACCGGGATCGCACCGCGGGATCCGAACGTGGTGAATACCGGAGCCTGAAGTTGGGTCGCTAGAGCAGCGAGGTCGTCGGTGGCATCGGCGGCTACGACACCACCTCCAGCCCAGATGACCACGGTTCGTGCCGAATTGACCAAGGCGACCGCGTCAGCCAAGGCGTCCTCGTCTACCCATGCCGGTACAGCTGGCACTACTTGCACCGGAATGCCCGCCTCGCCAAAGACATCAGCAGGGACATCGATGTAGACGGGACCTTGTGGGGCAGTCAGAGCGTCAGCGATGGCCTTACCTACATCCTTGGCCACCTCGCCGGGCGACCGAGGTTTGAACACGGCCTTGGCCAGTGAGTCGAAAAATCGCGCCTGGTCTTTCGACTGGTGCAACGTGCGGTGCATCCCCGCCTTGGTCAGGCGAAGTGGCACTTCGCTCGATAACAGAGCCACCGGCGATCGCGACATCGCGGCCTCCCCGAAGGCCGCCACCGCGTTCGCTGCACCCGGTCCCGTGGTCACGATCGCGGCCCCAAGACGACCCGACACCCTCGCCCAACCGTCCGCCGCGTATACAGCGGTCTGCTCATGGCGCACGTTGACAAGCCGCGGCAGCCCGACTCCGGGCGACTCTCGCCAAAAGGCCAGGTTATGGACCCCTGGGAGTCCGAAGATTGTCCTGGCGCCGGCATCTCCCAACGCTTCGAGGATCCGACTTGCCACCGATCCGCTTGTGGTCACCCAACCACCCCCTCTTGAAGGACAGCATGACGTGGCACTGGCTCCGCCACCACGTAAATCATGTATTGATCATGTACGTAAGTATTCTCGCCAACCTCGGCCACAAATGCTTCCGTGATTGCGTACCACGCAGCTATGTGGTGCTCTGGGGCGACCGGCGCGAGAAAGACGTCGTACCCATATGCCAGAGCATCAGCCACGTAGTCGGCAGACTGAGGGTAGATGACTGGTTCATAAACGAGCTCAGCCTCAACTATCGTCGCACCGGCCACTTCGAATGCTGTTACCACATCGACAAGTTCCATCGAGCCGATGGGATCATGGGGCCTAAGCGACTCGACAAGCCCGGTGCGCTGTAATTCATGCAGCACGTGTCGATACGCGCGCAAGAACCGAGCAGCCGTGCCCACCCCGGAGATGCTCACCCCTACGCGACCCCTGGGCTGGGTTACCCGAACTATCTCATTTACTGCGTGCTGAAAACCGAACCTACCGCTGGCGAGACGGACCCAGTGCAACACGGAGTTTGCGTATACGAGCTCGAAGGAGGCGTCAGCGAAAGGCAACCATTCGGCATCACATTGAACGGCAGGCAGATCCAGAGATTGTGTTGGCTGACGTTCACGCAGGGCATCTGAGGATAGGTCCGTCACCACCACGGTCGAAGAGGTTGGAAACACCGTGGCCCCGGTCCACGAATCGTCGGCCACGATGTCAAGGATCGTGGAACCGGCGCCAGCACCAACATCAAGGATCCTTTCCGGCAGGCGACGGGAGTCAAGGAGCCGTTGAGCGAGGTTGCGAAGGTTGCCGGTCTGCATCCGATGCCGCGACGCGTAGTCGGCGGCGTGCGTGTCGTAGGTCAACCGGACGGCGCTCTTCCTGGATGCTGCCTCCGCCATCTGGCCTCCCTTGCATGCTTTATGGGCGATTACAGCCCGGACTTCAGGACCAGGTCTGCGTTATTATGGTGCCGACGAGCAATGCGACACCGAGCGTCAGCGAGGGCCATCTGGTCCTTCTGTCGAGCGTAACGATCTCCTCTTGATCTGCCTGCTCGGTTCCGTAGTATCCGTAGTAGTACGGATACGCAAGATATACGTAGAGAGCGGTGCTGTACCCACCGAGGGCCGGAACGAAATAGGACAAAGACATGGGTACGAAGATGGTCATCATCGTTAGACCTAGATAGCCGTACGAAACCCCCCCCGAGATTACATGCTGACCAGCCGGAGCCAACTGGCGATAGAAGTACCTTCTGACGTCCGTTCCATCATCGAGTTGTGGATTTCTGAAATGATTCATGATCGTGTCGAAAATGTCGATGGAGATAATCCAGCAGACAATAATGAGTACTGCCAGAGTGAACAGTGTCGAATGGATCATCATCCCGTAGTGGTCGATCCAAGCGGGACGGTATTCGTTACTCGGGCTCATTGTGATCGTCAGTAGGAGGACGACGACGGCGATCATGATCCCTTGCACGTCGCGGCTCGATCTCGCCTTCTCGCGGACAACCTCTTCCTCTGTAGCTGTCAGTTTCTCCTTGCCACTGCGCATGGCACTAGCGGGATCGAGGAATCGACGCAACGTGTAGAGGACGAAGGGTTTGGGCCACCTGGTCCGCTCGGGTATCGACAGGAGGTAGTAGTAGACCCACCACCAGCCGAGCAATTCGAAACAAATTGGATACCACAGGCCGAACGGCCCGGTCTGCGAAATCGTTGAGCGCAGCACCACGTAGGTGACGGTGCCAGAAACGACCGTGGAGATCCCGATCCACAGCAATCCCGTGACATGAGAATAGTTGCCGGCTGGCCGCTGCATCCTGAGAGCTGATCCTAGTGTCGGAATCGGGAACCACAGGTGTTGCCCGCAACGGCCGCGCCGTGAGATGTGGTGTAGCGGCGACCACCTCGTGACCGACAGCCCGAAACTTCGATTAGCCATCGGGCAGGATTCTCCCGCGCTTGGTTCCTCTCGGCTACCTTCCCGACGATCCGAGGCGGACGAGTTCGCAAACCGAAAATCGTCGCCCGATGGTGTCGGTGAGGTGCCCTGACAGGTTTCAGCCGCGGCGAGCCACGATATTGAGCCGGACGTAGTCGATCACCGGCTCTGGCATCGCCGCGGCCACCGCCTCAACGAAGGGTCTGCGCTCAGCGAGGGGTAGCGATGCCACGTGCACCCTTAAGCACACCGTTTCCAGGTAGGTCTCGAGCTCGTCACCGGGTTCCAATCTGGTCGGCTCGGGGTTCGTCCACACCTCGATGTCGACAAAGCCGGCTCCTTCGAGGCACCTCCTCGTGTCCTGCGGAGTGGCATAGAGCCATGCCCCGACCCGCTGTGCCCCTACGGAGCGCACCGCGTCCAGCAGGCGATCGATGTTCCCGTCCGCCCCGCACTGGGCGACAAGCTGCCCCCCGGGACGCAGCACAGAGGCAAGGTTCGAAAAGAGCCGGTCGTGATCAAGAACCCAGTGAAAGGTGGCGGTGGACAGCACGGCATCGATGGGCGCCAGGTCTCCCAAGGTGTCCGGTCCGAGCTCGAGCAGGTCGGACCGGATGAAGCTCACCGCTTCGGCGAACCTGACGAGGCGCCGGTGTGCTTCTTCGAGCATCGGCATGGACGCGTCGAGCGCCACGACCCGGCCGCGCGGCAGCCGTTCGAGCAGCATCTCGGTCACCCGGCCACTTCCGCACCCCGCGTCGAGAACGACCTCGGTCCCGGACAGTTCGAGACGCCCCAGCACCTCGGCCCCCCACCGGGTCATAGGATCGGCAATGCGGTCGTAGGTCGACGCGTCCCACTCGCAGGGCGTGGCCGAAGAGGCGCCTGTTTCGCTCAAGGCGACCGGCCCTGGCGGAAGCGTTCCTCGGCCATCTTCGGAAGGCGGCTCCTCCGACCACCAGCACCCTGACGACCGGAGCTCGTGCCCGCATCACCACCCTGCCGGCCCGAGCTCTGGCGACCAGAACCCTTGCGGGCAGTGCGGACGCGGTTCGAACCCAGTTCGGTCCGCCCGACGCTCCACGAATCGCTCGCTTCCGCATCTCCCCAGGGGTCAGGATCGTGGAACGCGTCGGCATCGGCGTGAGCGTCGTCGAACACCGCTTCAAAGTCGGTATCACCACTCTCGCCCGAGTCGAAGTCGGTGTTGCCGGCACCTCCACACCCGACCCTCCTTCGCCCCCGCCTGTATCCCCACGAGGAGGAGGCGCGCAGCGAGTCAGGGCGCGTCGTCGACGAGCCGCCCACGTCGCGCACCAGCTCCTCGGGAAGCTCGGAGAGGAACCGGCTGGGGATGGCGTAGCTCGTCGATCCCCACAACGTCCGGCTCCACGCGTGGGACAGATAGAGGTGACGCCTGGCTCGCGTGATCCCCACATAAGCG
Source organism: Acidimicrobiales bacterium (assembly GCA_049508615.1). Lineage (GTDB taxonomy): Bacteria > Actinomycetota > Acidimicrobiia > Acidimicrobiales > UBA8190 > Bog-564. Next base: position 4,673 of record JBELAS010000021.1, on the reverse strand, counting down.
AGGCGACGCTCCTCCTCCAGACGGGTCGGGTCGTTGAGGGAGCGAAGGTGAGGAAAGACGCCGTCCTCCATGCCGACCAGGAACACTGCCGGGAACTCGAGCCCCTTGGCGGTGTGAAGAGTCATGAGCGACACGCGGTCTGCGTCGGCCTCGAGCTCGTCCACGTCGGAGACCAGGGCGACGGACTCCAAGAATTCGTCGAGTTCGTCGTACTCCGCGGCCGCGCTCTCAAGCTCGGCGATGTTCTCGAGTCGTGCGATGGCCTCGAGGGTCTCTGTCGCCACGAGCTCAGCTCGGTACCCGGTGCGCTCGGCCACGGCTTCCACCAGCCCACCGGGCCCGACACCGGATTCCTGCATTGCGCGCAACCCGGCGAGAAGCCCTCGCAAGGTATCGACGCCTTTGACCGCGCGCGCAGTCACACCGGCCTCCCCGGCGTGATCGAGGGCGTCGACGAAATAGCTGCCGCGTGCACGAGCCCAGGCGACCAAACGATCCACCGAGGAGTCGCCCACGCCCCGCCGGGGGACATTCACGATTCTGCGCGCCGACACCTCGTCGGAGGGGTTGGCCAGTACTCGCAGGTAGGCGAGGATGTCCTTCACCTCACGACGGTCGTAGAAGCGAGTGCCCCCCACCACCCGGTAGGCGATGCCCTCACGTACAAGCTCCTCTTCCAACGTACGGCTTTGGGCGTTGGTGCGGTAGAAGACCGCGATGTCGCGATAGGCCAGCCCGTCGCTCTCGTGGAGGCGGGCGATCTCGGAGGTCACCCACGCCGCTTCGTCGTACTCGTCCTCCGCCCGGTAACGAGAGAGCGGCACTCCCGCCTCCCCTGCGGTCCACAGCTCCTTCGGCACCCTGGTGGTGTTGTTGGCGATTACTGCATTCGCCGCGTCGAGGATCGTCTTGGTCGAGCGGTAGTTCTGCTCGAGCGGGATCACGGCCGCGTCGGGAAACGTCTCTTCGAACTCGAGGATGTTCCGGATGTCCGCCGATCTCCACCCGTATATCGCCTGGTCGGTGTCGCCCACGACGGTGACGTTGTGGTGCTGCGCGCCGAGTAGGAGGACGATCTCGTTCTGTGCGCGGTTCGTGTCCTGGTATTCGTCCACCAACACGTGCTTGAAGCGATTCTGGTAGCTCTCGAGGACGTCGGGGAAGGTGCGCAGAAGCCGCACGGTGAGAAGGAGCAGGTCGTCGAAGTCCATGGCCGAGGCGGTGAACAGACGCTGCTGATACTCGACGTAGACGTCTGCGATCCGGCGCTCGAAGACGCTTCCTGCCCGCGCTCGGAAGTCCTCGGGGTCGACGAGCTCGGCCTTGGCCCCGGAGACAGCCGCTTGCACCGAACGGGCGGGCAGTTTCTTCGCGTCGATGTTCAAGTCCCTGAGCACGTGCTCCACGAGGCGCAGCGAGTCGCCGTCGTCGTAGACCGTGAACGACCGCCGGTACCCGAGGCGATCGGCCTGCGAACGCAGGATCCGCACGCAAGCCGCATGGAAGGTGGATACCCACATGCGCTGAGCCACGGGGCCGATGAGCTTCACGAGGCGCTCGCGCATCTCGTCGGCAGCTTTGTTCGTGAAGGTGATGGCGAGCACCTCCCACGGCAGAGCGTCGCCGGTGGCGATGAGGTGGGCCACACGGTGGGTGAGCGCCCTGGTCTTGCCCGATCCCGCGCCCGCCACCACCAGCAACGGGCCGCTTCTGTGGAGCACCGAACGGCGCTGCGGGTCGTTCAACCCCTCCAAGAGCGCGTCCGGCGGAGGGATCGAGTCGCTCCAGTGAGCCCGACGCCGCATCCGAGAACCAGACCCTGTGCTGGCGCGGGAGGCCTCACCGGGACCGGGTTCGGCCCCGTGCTCGGACGGATCGCCGACGCGGGTCGGGTCGTCGAGCGCGTCGGCCCCGGCCTCGCCGAAGTCCAAGGGCTCGCTGACCTCGTCGAGCTCGTCTTCGAGGTCTCCGAAAGCGCCGAGGCTTCCGAAGCGGTGAAGCGGAGTGCGCACCCTACCCTCCTCCACGAAGATCGTCGCCGGCGCCGCCTTCGAGGGTGGCAATGACCCGGATGCTCTGCTCATCGGTTAGCTCGCCTCCGGCTCACTCACTCCCACTCGATGGTCCCGGGCGGCTTCGACGTCACGTCGAGCACCACCCGGTTGACGCCGTCCACCTCGTTGATGATGCGGGTGGAGAGGCGTTCGAGCAGCTCGTAAGGCAACCGGGCCCAGTCCGCCGTCATTGCGTCGTCCGAAGTCACCGCTCTGATCACAATGGGGTAGGCATAGGTGCGGCCGTCACCCATCACGCCGACACTGCGCACCGCCGGCAGCACTGCGAAGCTCTGCCACAGCTCACGGTACAGGCCTGCGCGGCGAACCTCCTCCAGGACGATCGCGTCGGCAGCGCGCAGGATCCGAACTCGTTCGGGGGTGACCTCACCGACGATGCGCACCGCCAACCCGGGGCCCGGAAAGGGCTGGCGCCACACGATCTCCTCGGGAAGGCCGAGCTCCTCTCCGACGGCGCGCACCTCGTCCTTGAACAGAAGGCGCAGCGGCTCGACGAGCTCGAAGGACATGTCCTGCGGCAACCCTCCCACGTTGTGATGCGACTTGATGATGGCGGCGTCACGGGTGCCTGACTCGATGATGTCGGGGTAGAGCGTCCCTTGTACCAGAAAGCGCGCATCTTCGACGTCGCGCGCCACCTCCTCGAACACGCGGATAAAGGTCTCCCCGATCGCCTTTCGCTTCTCCTCGGGATCGGTCATCCCCGCGAGGACCGCGAAGAAGCGGTCGGTGGCCTTGACGTGGACGAGGTCCACATGGAACTGGCTTCGGAACGTCTCCTCCACCTGCCCCCCCTCGCCGGCACGCATGAGGCCGGTGTCCACGAACACACAGGTGAGCTGGCCACCCACCGCCCGGTGTACGAGCGCCGCTGCGACCGCCGAGTCCACTCCGCCCGACAGTGCGCACAGCACCCGGGAGCCCCCGACCTGCATCCGTATCGCCTCGACCGAGGACTCGATGATGTTCGTGTGGGTCCAGCTAGGGCGTGCCCCGCACACGTCGAACAGGAAGCGCTCGAGAAGCTCTTGGCCGCGGGCTGTGTGGAGCACCTCCGGGTGGAACTGCACTCCGTGAATGTGCCGCTCGATGTCGTCCAGAGCTGCCACCGGTGACTCTTTCGTAGTCGCAGTAGCCACAAAACCAGGTGGCACTTCGGTGATCGAGTCTGCGTGGCTCATCCACACGTCCACGCTCTGGTGCGCAGGCCAGTCAACGAAGAGCGGCGAGGACCTGATGCGCGTAAGAGGGGTGCGCCCGTACTCGCCGCGCCCGGTGCGCTCCACCGTACCCCCGAGCTGCCTGGTGAGCAGCTGCGCTCCGTAGCAGATGCCGAGGATGGGGACTCCGGCCTCGTAGATGCCGGGATCCACGCTCGGCGCCCATTGCGCGTACACCGACTCGGGCCCGCCCGAGAGGATGATTCCCTTCGGTCTGCGCTCCAAAAGCTCGGACATCGGCGCGTCATAGCGGACGATCTCGGAGTAGACACGCGCCTCGCGCACACGCCTGGCTATGAGCTGTGCGTACTGAGCTCCGAAGTCGAGAACCAGGACGGTGTCGAGGTGATCTGTCAGCGACCCATCCCCACACCCTGAGAGCGTTGAAGCGCCTTGCCCTCGGTCTGGAACGCCGGTGCGATCATCACCTCGGTCTTCTGGAACTCCTTCACCGACTGGTACCCACAGGTCGCCATCGACGTGCGCAGAGCACCAAAGAGATTCATGCGGCCGTCGTTCTCATGCGCGGGCCCTAGGAGGATCTCCTTCAGGGAGCCCCGCACGGTCGTGCGCACACGCGCGCCACGCGGAAGCGTGGGATGGAAAGTGGCCATACCCCAGTGGAAGCCTCTGCACGGCGCCTCCTCGGCCGAGGACAGCGGCGATCCGAGCATGACCGCGTCTGCCCCGCAGGCGATGGCCTTGGCCATATCGCCCCCGCGGCTCATGCCGCCGTCTGCGATGACATGGACGTAGACACCGGTCTCGTCGAGGTGGCGCATCCTTGCCCCCGCCACGTCCGCGATGGCAGTCGCCTGGGGGACGCCGATCCCGAGCACGCCACGGGTGGTACAGGCGTTGCCAGGGCCCACTCCCACCAGCACGCCGACCGCCCCGGTGCGCATGAGGTGCAGCGCCGCCTGGTAGGAGGCACATCCACCCACGATCACGGGCAGGTCGAGCTCGCGGATGAACTTCTTCAGGTTGAGCGGCTCGGAGGTCTTCGAGACGTGCTCGGCAGAGACGACCGTCCCCTGGATCACGAGAAGGTCGAGCTCGCCGGCCATGATGGCCGGCGCCAGCTCCGTGGTCCGCTGTGGGGTGACCGAAGCGCACGACACCACGCCCGCCGAGGAGATCTCACGGATCCGATGGGTGACCAGCTCGGGCTTCACAGGCTCCAAGTACATCTGCTGCATCCGGGCCGTCGCCTTCTCGTCTTCGAGGTTGGCGATCTCCTCGAAGAGCGGCTCGGGGTCCTCGTAGCGAGTCCACAGCCCCTCCAGGTTCAACGCGGCCACACCGCCGAGGCGGCCGATCTCCACCGCAGTGCGCGGGCTCACCACTCCGTCCATGGCCGCGGCCACGAGCGGTAGCT
>JBELAS010000209.1:0-3525 GCA_049508615.1 Acidimicrobiales bacterium | reverse complement strand
GCCGGCTCACCAGTGGTCATAGCGACTGGACAGTCGGTTCTCACGCCCCCCTCCAGCGGTGGTTCTCCGGGTCCCTATGAGCTCTACTGTGTTGGTACTCCGGTTGGAAACCTGGTGCTGAACGACGCCACCACCACGGCCACCCTTTCACCGGCCGATCCATCGCCCGGGCAGCAGTTCGAGGTGACGGGCTACCAGCGCCAGGTCACGATTCCGGCAGAAGTCGCATCGGATGCCGCGTCCTTCGGGGCGAAAGCGATCACCGGTACGACCGTATCCACCTTGGAAGCCTCGGGGGCCACGCCATCTTCGCTCTCCACAGGGGCAATGAGCCTCGACGTTCCTCTGCCACAGCCCATCCCGTCCTCGGGGGTGACGCAGGTCACGCCGTCGTCCCCGACCGACCTCGGCCCATTCACCGCCACAGGTGGCATCGTGAGCATCCTCGAAACCCCGGCGACCACGTCTACGTTGGAAGTCGCCGGTCTCTCGTTCACGATGACCTGCGTCTCGTATCCGAACGACAGCGCCCCGACCGGTATCACCAACGCCCCTCCGGTCGGGTCACCCATCTGGCCGCTTGTTGCGAGTACGGCGCCGCAGTCGCAGACACCTACCACGCAGGCAGAGGGTTCGAGCGGCACCAGCGACCCGGTTTCGACCAGCCAGGAATCCCTCCCCACCCGCAGTGAGCCCGCCTCGGCGAGCCAAGGGTTGGGTTCGACACCCACGGCCGTCGCGGCGTCGGGCACGCTCGCGTTCACAGGTCTGGGGTCTCTCACCGGATGGCTCGTCCTTGGCGGTGCGACCCTCATCCTTTTGGGGTGTGCCCTTCTCCTTCTCTTCGACACGCGGCGACGAACGATTTATCAGTTGATGTTGGTAAGCCGAGCACGCCGCAGGGAATAGCGGCCGAACTTCTGATGAGAGCGAAGAGCAGGATCGGTCTGTCAGCCGCGCAGTAGTTCCGCGACGCGGAAGGCGAGGTCGATCGACTGGCGTGCGTTCAGGCGAGGGTCGCACGTCGTCGTGTAACGCTCGTGGAGCTGTTCCTCCGCGATGTCGCCGAACCCACCCAGGCATTCGGTGACGTCGTCGCCGGTGAGCTCGACGTGCACGCCACCAGGCCATGTCCCGGCCTGGCGGTGAGCGTCGAAGAAGCCCCGCAGCTCGCCCAGGATGTCGTCGAAACGCCGGGTCTTTCGTCCCCCGTTGCTAACGAAGGTGTTGGCGTGCATCGGGTCGCATGCCCAAGTCACCAAGTGACCTGATTCACGGACAGCTTCGAGCAGCGGTGGTAGGGCGTGGGTGACGCGATCCGCGCCCATCCGGGTGATGAGGGTCAACCTTCCCGGCATACGGTCTGGATCGAGGCGTTTGCAGATCGCGACCACCTCTTCGGGCGTGACCGACGGCCCGATCTTGCACCCGAGAGGGTTCCGGATACCGGCGAGGAACTCGACGTGTGCCCCGTCGGTCTGGCGGGTGCGCTCGCCGACCCACAGCATGTGGGCCGAGCAGTCGTAGAAGTCGCCGGTCAACGAGTCGCGCCGTGTGAGCGCCTCCTCGTAACCGAGGATGAGCGCCTCGTGACTCGTGTAGAAGTCGACCTGGTGCAATGACTGTTCGTTGGCGAGATCGATGCCGCAAGCGTCCATGAAGCGAAGTGCCCGGTCGATCTCGGCGGCGATCTGCTCGTAGCGGCGACCCTCTTCACTCGAGGCCACGAATTGTTGGTTCCAGAGGTGCACCTGGGACAGGTCGGCAAACCCTCCCTTGGTGAAAGCGCGCAGCAGGTTCAGCGTTGACGCAGATTGGTGGTAGGCGGCGACGAGGCGGGAGGGGTCCGGTACGCGCGCGGCGGGGTAGGGGGCATCGTCGTTGACCATGTGGCCCCGGAAGCTGTCGAGCTCCAGCTCGCCGACGAGCTCCGTGGCCGAAGTTCGGGGCTTGGCGAATTGACCAGCCATGCGGCCCACTTTGACCACCGGCACGCCGGCCCCGTAGGTCAGTACCGCCGCCATCTGCAGGATGATCTTCAACTTGTCGCGGATCGTGTCCGCCGAGAGCTCCGCGAACGACTCGGCGCAGTCTCCTGCCTGTAAGAGAAACGCACGGCCCTGCGCCACCGCTCCGAGGGCGCTCGTGAGGCTCCGGGCTTCTCCTGCGAAGACGAGAGGGGGCAAGGTGCCGAGCTGTTTCAGGGCGCGTTCGAGCTCGTCGTCATCGGGCCACGGAGGCTGCTGAGCAGCGGGTCGCAGTCTCCAGCTCTGGGGGGTCCAGGACACCTGAGTCACGCCAACAGCGTAGGACCTGCCTGTGGCCGAGGGCGCAGCCTCTAGGCTCGCAAGGTGGAGCGGATCGGAATTTTCGGTGGGACGTTCGACCCGGTTCACGTGGGTCACCTCGTAGCCGCTTGTTGGTGCCGGGATGCCCTCGAGCTGGACCGGGTGCTCTTGGTGGTGGCGAACGAACCTTGGCAGAAGGCCGGCACGCGTGAACTCTCGGCGGCCGAGGAGCGGTTTGCCATCGTGGCTGCCGCCGTCGAGGGAGTCAACGGGCTCGAGGCGAGCCACATGGAGATAGACCGGGGGGGACCGAGCTACACCGCGGACACGATCCACGAGCTGCGCGCGGCTCACCCAGGAGCCCAACTCTTCCTCGTCGTGGGATCCGACGTGGCGGCCGAGTTGGGGACCTGGCACCGCTTCGGGGAGATCAAGGGCCTGGCTACACTCGTCGTGGTAGACCGCAGCGGCGTCGTTTTGGAGGTCGATCCACGCGACCAGTGGGGGGAAGCCGGGTCCGTCCGGCACGTGCGGATACCGACGCTCGAGATCTCGAGCAGTGAGCTGCGCGAGCGCCTGCGGCGAGGTCGCAGCGTCGACTTCCTGATACCCGAACCTGCGATCCGTCGTATCCACCGCCTGGGTCTGTACTCTGTCGGCAGATGAGCAGCGCCGCCGCCGAGCGCCCCAGGAGGGACCCCCGAGTACCGGCGCGGTATCACCTGCCGCGAGCGAAGTATTCGGTTGCGCTCTCGAGCGGTGGCGTCGCCGCCGCCGCCGCCGTGCTTCTAGCTCTCCTCATTGGTGTTGTGATCCTCCTTGATGTCTCTTCGAGCGGGATGGGATCCTGATCGCGTGGGAGCGCAAGGGTCGGGACGCTCGGGATGGATGTGAGCGGTCGCGGAGTATGACCCCCCCGGCCCACCAGTCGGTGGCGGGGAGCAAGGGCCAGCAGGTGCCTGCCGCCGCGACCACCGCAGCACGTGCCGCAGCGGGCAGGCTCGGGTCGCAGACGGTGATCCTTGCGATGGGCGACCTATTGGCGGTCACAGATGCGTTCGTGGTCACCAGCGGCCGCAACTCACGCCAGGTGCGCACCCTCGTGGAGGAGGTCGAGCGGCAGGTCAAGGAGGCGACAGGCCGCGCGCCGGACAGCGTCGAAGGATTGCGCGATCTGCAGTGGGTATTGATGGACTACGGGGACTTCGTCGTTCACGTCTTCCACGAAGATACCCGG
>JBELAS010000208.1:0-3526 GCA_049508615.1 Acidimicrobiales bacterium | reverse complement strand
CGGCGGACGTGGCCGCCAGCACGAGACGAGTCATGAACGCGGCCCGACCCCCGTGTTGAAGGGTTTCAGTCAGGATGTCGGGGGTGTTCGGCCAGAGGTTGGGTCGCAAGAAATCGGCGACTCCGGTCGAGTGCAGTTCGGTTAGGTACTCCTCGAGCTCCCACTTGGTATTACGCCACGCGAAGTAAGTGTACGACTGGGTGAACCCCGCCTTAGCCAGACGCTGCATCACCTTCGGGCGGGTGAAGGCTTCGGCCAGGAACAGCACGTCGGGGTGTTCCGCCTGCACCTCGGCAATGAGCCATTCCCAGAAGCGAAGCGGCTTCGTGTGTGGGTTGTCCACGCGGAAGATTCGAACCCCCTGACGGACCCAGAAGAGTGCCACCTCGAGAAGCTCCGCCCACAGCGCGCGCCAGTCCGGGGTGTCGAAGTAGATCGGATAGATGTCCTCGTAGCGCTTGGGAGGGTTCTCAGCGTAGCGAGCGGTTCCGTCGGGGAGCCACCGGAACCATTCGGGATGCTCCTTCACCCACGGATGGTCGGGTGAGCACTGGTAGGCCAGATCCAAGGCGACCTCTATTCCCAGGCGAGCCGCCTCGGCCACCAGGCTGACAAAGTCCTCGAGCATCCCCAGCTGAGGGTGCACCGCGGTGTGTCCACCCTCGGGGCCACCGATCGCCCAAGGGCTGCCCGGCGCGACGGGGTCCGCTTCGCGTACCCCGTCGCGCCCTTTGCGGTTGGTTCGGCCTATCGGGTGGATCGGAGGAAGGTACAGGACGTCGAATCCCAGCCGCGACACGTACTCGAGGAGCGCCTTTGTGTCGACCAACGTTCCGTGGCACCCGGGCTCCGGGGAGGCCGAACGGGGAAAGAGCTCGTACCACGTGCTGAAGCGCGCCTTTGCCCGTTCGACTACGACCGCGAGCACCTTCGAGGTGGCCCCTGGGCCCGGGTCCGGATGACAGCGGGCCAGTGCGGTGACCTCGGGCAAACTCACGACGTCGAGCACCGCGCGAACATCGTCCGGACGAGCCGCCTCGAGGTCCTTGGCACCGGCCGCGTCGGTGCCCTGCGCGCCCGCCGCCGACCCGCCCGCATCGGACCCACCCGCCTGCGAACCCCTCCTCAACTGCACGGCCAGCGCCTGAAGCCGGTTGCGGTCTCGGCCTTCGGCGCGAACGGCGGCTTGGGTTAGAAGCTCGGCCCCCACTAGCAGCTCGACGGTGAGATCCTGGTCCGCACCGGCCTTGACGCTGACGTCGCGCAGCCAGGTACCGTAGTAATCGACAGTGGCGCGAACACGAAACAGGTATCGCCCCTGGTTCTCAACGGGGAAAGCCGCCCGCCAGCTGTCGTTGACGAGCGGCTCCATCGGCGCCACCTGCCATACGGTGTCGGTCTGCGCGCGCCACAGGACATCGCATATCAGCTCGTCGCGGCCGTCAGCGAACACGTCGGCCTCCACCACGACTAGGTCACCCACCTCACGCTTCGCCGGGTACGTTCCCGCGTCGACCTGAGGGGTGACGTGCTCGATAACCGGACGGGCGCGCCCCTGCAACTCGGACGGCGCTGCCTTCACCTACATGACAGTACGCGCCCGCGGCAGCCTCTTGCCGGTGGGGGCGTGCGCCGGAGCTCCGTTTCATGTCCTCCAGCGCCCTCTGGCAGCCGAGCGAGCCGGCCGAGAGGTGCCTGGGCAAGCCTGGTCGGGGTCGCTATGTTGAGGCTGGTGTTGCGTTCAGGCGACAACCCGGCAGAGCTGGACCGTCGCGACAACAGCCATGTTGAGCCGACATTTCATCCCGCCCGAGACGGAATCGACCCGCTCATCCGACCTGTCGGCGAGGTCGGTCAGCTCGAGGACCTCGGCAAACGCGCTCGTCGAGGAGAGCACCGTGAAGACCGATAGAGGCGGCCCAAGAACGCTAGGTTCTCCCGGGCCGTCAGGTCGGGATATAGCGCCACGTCCTGGGGTACGTACCCAACGAGGCTCCTGACCGACAGGTCGCCGGCAGCGGGTCTGCCGCCGATGGTCATCGTGCCTCTGTCCGGCTCGGACAGCCCGCTCACCATCTTGATCGTCGTGGTCCTGCCCGCGCCCTTCGGACCGAGCAGTCCGTAGATCCCCCCTGAGGCGAGTGAGAAGCTCACGTCGTCGACTGCCAGCCGTTCCCCGAATCTCCTGTTCAATCCCGCACAGCCCAACAGCGGTTCGTCGAGCACGTGAGCAGTGTTGCCACTGGGGCGCGGCCGGGACAAAGACCTCCTTCGCCTCCTTCGGGTTCGCGACAATGGCACCGCGTCAAGTGAACGAGAGCCGGGCGCGCACGGGAAGGTGGTCGGAACCCCGGATCGGAAGGACCTCCCCGGTGCCTGTCACCGCAGCGGTGAAGAGGATGTGATCACTCTGAGCGACCGGGCACCACGCCGGCCACGTCCGCCCGCGCACTGCACGCTTCCACCCCGGCAAGAACGCCAAGAGCGGCGGGCCGGGCAGGTTCATGTCCCCTGCCAGCACCGCCGGGACCACCGGGCCGTTGCGGGACGCGAGCATCTGGCGCAGACGAGCGAGTTGGATACGCGAGCCCTGGCGCAAGTGCGAGAGGTGCGTACCCACCACCAGCATCCTGCGCCGCTGGGCCGCATCAGGCTCACCCGTCACGACCTCGACGGCGATCGCAGATCGCCGCGTCGGATCACGGCACATCTGGCCGAGGTCCCAGGTCTCCACGTGCCCAACCTCGAGGCGAGACAGCACCGCCAGCCCTACGGTTCCTCGTCCCAGGTCCCGTCGCCCGTGCTCGCGCCGCGTTGTGTTCGTCTTCAACGCCTCGTCTAACGCATACGCGTCACGTGGGTCCAGCTCATGACAAGCCCGTCCCGGCTGAGCCCGGTGTTCGGCAGAAACGCGCGCCTCCGAGGTCCTGCGTCCGTCAAGCGCGTGTCCCTGCCTGACGGATCGCCTGTCGACGCGCGGCCCGTGCAGGGCACGCTCCCATGGGGGCGGCCCCCACTTGCGCCCGGCGTCTCGGGGTGGCGCGAACATCACGGCGCGCGCTATCGGCGATTCCTCCACGTGGTAACCGAGGGCCTCGCCCACCTGGCAGGCCAGTCGATGCCCACCATCTGACGACCAGGTCTCCTGCAGCACGAGGACATCAGCATCTATCGATCGGCAAGCAGCCACGACGTCGAATTGGCGGCCCCAGCCGTCCACCCCGCTGTGGACGTTCCAGCTGGCGACCACTATGTCGGCAGGCACAGAGACGGAAGCCTAGGTCCCGCAGATTCGACCATGTGGTGGACTCCCGACATGTCGTGGACTCAGATACCTCGACCAGACTGCTGCACCGGACACCGCAGGTGACTCGAGAAGCCCGAGGGTGTCAACGCGACCTTGCTGAATTCCTTCGCCGACGTATAGGAGCTCGGACGAGGTTCTCTCGCGCCTTGGCGAGAGCTGTCGTCCAGTCGCTGGCGATGAGAACCTGGGCCGTCGTGAGCGGTACGTAAGGACGATCTT
>JBELAS010000207.1:0-3529 GCA_049508615.1 Acidimicrobiales bacterium | reverse complement strand
CCCCGCTTTGCGTGCTGGCCGGTGCCGGCTCGGGCAAGACGACCGTGCTCACGCGGCGCGTGGCACGCAGGGTGCTCGACGGCTCCGCGGACGTCGAACACACGCTCGTCGTGACCTTCACCAGGAAGGCCGCCACCGAATTGCGCAGTCGCATGGCCCGCCTGGGGGTGTCGGGACAGGTGTGGGCGGGCACCTTCCACGCCGCCGCCTACGGCCAGCTACGCAGATACTGGGCTGATCACGACGTGCGGCCTCGCGCTCTTCTCGACGAACCGGCTCGACTGCTTCAAAAGATTCTCGGCGAGCCGTCCGGCGACGAGGGCGGTGTCCACGTCATGGACGGCACACCCAGATCACCCGGCGTCGCGACAGGACTCGTGGCCGCCGTAGCAGCCGAAGTCCACTGGGCCCAGGTCAGCCTTGTCACTCCGAAAAGCTTTGCCCAAGCGGCACGGCGCTCCGGTCGCACGATTCCGATGGCCTTCGAACAGGTTGCCCAGGCGTACGCCCGGTACGGCGAAGAGAAGCGCCGGCGCGGCCTCGTGGATCTCGACGACCTCATCGACGACTGCGCCCGCTTGCTGGAGAACGACGAAGAGGCGGCAGCTGCCCAGCGCTGGCGCATCCGCCACCTCTTCGTCGACGAGTTCCAGGACCTGAACCCCGCTCAGTGGCGACTGCTGCAGGCATGGCTCGGCGGTCGAGGCGACCTGTTCGTCGTCGGGGATCCGCGACAGGCTGTCTACGGCTGGAACGGTGCGGATCCGACGCTGATCCAACGGCTGCCCGAGTTGCTTCCCGAGACGAGCGTGCTCCACCTGGACCAGAATCACCGCTCCTCCCCGCAGATCGTCGCCGCCGCTCGCGCAGTGTCCGATGCGAGCACGAACAGCGACGCGAGGCCGTCGTCGCTCGGAACCGTCTCCTCGAACGACGGGTCGCCAGTGTGCGATCCGGCAGGGACCGATCGTCCAGACGGTCCCGCACCCGTGGTGGTCGCGTTCGACACCGACGAGTCAGAGGCCATCGCGGTCGCCAGGTGGCTCCGGCAAGCTCACCGACCGGGCCGCATCTGGTCGCAACTCGCGGTGCTGGCCCGCACCAACTCCCGTCTCGAGTCGGTAGCCACTGTGCTTCGGCGCACCGGGATTCCCTACCGGATCACGACACCGGCAGCGTCTGCTTCGCGGGCCGACCTCGATACCCTGCGCGATGCTCTCAGCCTGCTCCGAGCCCAGCCGGCAGACCGGCCACTTCGAAGCGCGCTGGCCGAGGTGGTCGTCTGCAGCGAGGAAGGCGATCGCCCCGAAGGACCACTCGGCGATCCATCCACGGAACGCGAGAGCTCCCGAGGCCTACCGCCGGAGCTCGCCCGACAGACCGACGAGGTCGACCTGATGACGTTCCACAAGGCCAAGGGCCTCGAATGGCGGGCGGTTGCCGTCGTCGGCCTCGAGGACGGGATTGTCCCGATCGCCTATGCCCTCACTTCCGAGGCCTTGGCGGAGGAGCGTCGCCTCCTCTATGTGGCTATGACACGTGCCGAGGAGGAGCTGTGGTGCTCGTGGTCGTCCAGCCGGCGAGCGCGAGACCGGATCTGGGCTTGCAACCGCTCCCCGTTCCTCGACGCCGTCGAGGCCGCCGTCCGTGCCGCTCGACCGACGAACGACCTCGAGTCGCGCCGCGCGCGCGTCGCGGACTTGCGCGCCCGTCTCCTCGCCGTCGGGTAGGGCCCCCAACGACGGCCAAGACCACCTTCGACGGCGTATTCAGGGCGCGATGTCGACGAACAACGGTGCGTGGTCCGAGGGCTGTTTTCCCTTGCGGGCGTTGCGATCCACAAGGGCGTAGGAACAACGCTCGGCGAGCGTCCGGCTGAGCAGCACGAGGTCGATCCGCATTCCGATGTGCTTGTGGAAGTTCCCTGCCCGGTAGTCCCACCACGTGAACAACTCAGGCTGCGGGTAGTGCAGACGGAAGGCGTCGAGGAGCCCCCATTCCTCGAGGTCCTCGAGCGCCTCGCGTTCGGGACCGGTCACGTGTGTGGACCCCTCGACGGCGACCGGGTCCCACACGTCGCGGTCGTCCGGGGCGACGTTGAAGTCCCCGCACACCGCAACTGGGTCCGTCGGCTTGCAGGTGCGCTCCAGGTCGGCACGCAGCTCCTTCAGCCATTCGAGCTTCGCGACGTAATACTCGCTGCCCACGCTTCGCCCGTTCGGTACGTAGATGCTGTGGACGCGCACCCCACCACACGTGGCAGCCACGATCCTGCAGCCCTGCTCGTCGGCATCGGCGCTGAACCCGCGCTCGACATCCTCCAGGCCCACGCGACTCGCCAGAGCCACCCCGTTCCACCGCCCGTCGCCATGTGAGGCCGACTCGTAGCCGAGAGCAGCCAGTGCCATGGTCGGGAACGCCGCGTCCGAGACCTTCGTCTCCTGCATGCACAGAACGTCCGGTTGCGCGTACTCGATCCACTCCTCGACTCGCGACAAGCGGGCGCTAAGCGAGTTCACGTTCCATGTGGCGATTCTCACGCTGCTCCGATGTATCGCGATCGCGACGCGCACACCTATCCTCCTGCACACGGCGCGTCCGCGAGCTGCTCTTGGCTCGAGACGCATCTTCGCTTCACTCGTCCACGATCACGAACAGCAGGTCCGCCTCGCAAGCGACCTGACCGTTCACCGTCGCACGACCATGTCCGGTGCCGGCCCGGATCGAGAGACGTCCGAGGGTTACCTCGAGATCGAGCACCTCACCAGGCGTCACCTGACGGCGGAACCGGGCCCTGTCGATCCCCCCGAAGAGCAGCAGGCGCCCCGCGAAACGCTCGTCGGTCAGGACCGCGATCCCTCCGAGCTGGGCCAGGGACTCCACCATGAGAACGCCGGGGAGCGTGGGGCGCCCCGCAAAGTGCCCGGCGAAGAACGCTTCCTCACCGGTCAGGTGCCAATGCCCACGCGCCGAGCGCCCGGGTTCGACCTCGGACACCTCGTCCACGAAGAGAAACGGCGGTCGATGTGGAAGAACGTCCTCGGGGCGCAGCACGCCCTCGAGGCTAGCGCTGGCTCCTCACGCAGCCTACGTTCCCGGCACCGCCTCGTTCGCGACACCGGATGCCAGCTCGGTATAGCTCCTCGGCGTCCAAGTGGAGTTGGCGGGTGGAATGAAGAACGGTGGCCACAGAGTGTTGAGGGAGGTGTCGTAGAAGTAGGCCTTCGAATACCCCTGATAGATGCTTCCGCTACTGGGGTCGAAGTGCCCGACCACGCCCCGGGTGTTCTGCGCGATAGACCCGAAGATAGTCAGAGTCGGGCAATTGTACGGGTTGCCCGCCGGCCCTCCGCCCCCGGAATAATTCGGACACGTGATATAGGCGGCCGCGTTCTTGAACGAGCCATTGATGGCGATCATGGCGGCGTTGATCGTTGTCGGCGCATTGTTGTCGCTTACGTTCACGTTGCCCGAGGCAATGAGGCCCAGCGCGTCCTGCGTGTCGGACCCCTCGCCCTTGGGCGACGCG
>JBELAS010000206.1:0-3533 GCA_049508615.1 Acidimicrobiales bacterium | reverse complement strand
TCAACATCGCCGAGCACAGGCTTCCCCAGGACGGGCGGATCTCTCTTACCGTGAGCAATCGCCCGATCGACCTGCGCATGGCGACCCTTCCCACCATCTACGGCGAAAAAATCGTGATGCGGATCATCGACAAGTCCAACGTGGTGCTCGGGTTCGAGGACCTCGGTTTTGACCAGGCCCTGTTCCAGCGCTATCAGGCCGTGTTCAGCAAGCCGTACGGCACGATCCTGGTGACCGGCCCGACCGGATCGGGCAAGACGACCACTCTCTACGCGACCCTGTCAGCGCTCAACTCGCCCGACAAGAACATCATCACCGTCGAGGACCCGGTCGAGCTCAGGATCAAGGGCATCAACCAGATCCAGTTGAACACCAAGGCCGGGCTCACGTTCACCACGGCTCTTCGGTCGATCCTTCGGGCGGACCCCGACATCGTCCTGGTCGGCGAGATCCGCGACCTCGACACCGCGATGATCTCGGTCGAAGCGTCCTTGACCGGGCACTTGGTGCTCTCCACGTTGCACACGAACGACTCGGCGAGTACCCCGATGCGCCTCGTGGAGATGGGCGTCCAGCCGTACCTGGTCACCTCCGCGGTGAGCGGGGCGCTGGCCCAGCGCCTCGCCCGCAGACTGTGCGTGCACTGCCGGGAGCCCTACGTGCCCACCGAGGCAGAGGTAGTGGCAGCCGGCTGGTCTCCCGAGGAGGTCTTCGGGGACGCCGAACAGCCGAATCTGTATCGCGCGGTGGGGTGCTCAGCTTGCTCGAGAACCGGCTACCGAGGGCGGAAGGCTCTTCTGGAGCTCCTCGTAGTCACCGAGGAAGTCGAGCGCATGATCCTGGAGGGTGGCACTGTCGACACCATCCACCGGGTCGCGGTGGAACAGGGCATGGTCACTCTGCGCCAGAGCGGCTTGAGGAAGGCGCTCGAGGGGGAGACGACTCTGGAGGAGATTCTGCGGGTGGTCGCATGAGCAATCGCAACCCGTGTCCTCACCTCACGACGCTCCGAGCAGCTGTGCGGCCCACACGGGCTCAACCCGCGTCGACTTACGTCCGATCAACTATTGACCTGCCCCACACGAGGAGGCACCCCTGATGTCCATCACTCCGAACGTCACCACCTCTGCCCACCCACCTCCTCGCCCCACCTCGGGACCGGGACAGGCGAACATGCCTCTTCACATCAACGACCTCTTGCGCTACGCGGTGAACGTGGGGGCCTCCGACCTCCACCTGACCTCGCACATGCCGGCACTGATCCGGCTGAACGGGGCGATCCGGCCTATCGAGGGATGCCCGCGCCTCGAGCAAGAGACGATCCGGGAGATGATCTTCGGGGTCCTGTCCCAGGCCCAGCGTGAGAAATTCGAGGCCGAGAAGGAGCTCGACACCTCGCACTCGATTGCCGACGTGGGGCGTTTTCGTGTGAACGTCTTCCAGCAGCGCGGAACCGTGGCAGCTGCTCTGCGCGCGATCCCGCACGAAATCCCGGAGTTCTCCTCGCTCGGGATCCCCGAGTCGGTCCGCACGTTCACAGACATGCGCCAGGGGTTCGTCCTTGTCACCGGACCCACGGGCTCGGGGAAGTCGACGACCCTCGCGGCTTTGATCGACACGATCAACCGATCCAAGCCGCTTCACATCGTGACGGTGGAGGACCCGATCGAGTTCCTCCACAACCACAAGCGCTCGATCGTGAACCAGCGAGAAGTAGGGAACGACACGTTCTCGTTCTCCGAGGCCATGCGCCGGGTGCTTCGCGAGGACCCCGATGTCATCCTGGTCGGCGAGATGCGCGACCTCGAGACGACTCAGATGGCGCTCACCGCGGCGGAGACCGGCCACCTGGTCTTCGCCACGCTGCACACCCAGGACGCGCCCCAGACGATCGACCGTGTGATCGACATCTTCCCCACGCACCAGCAGTCACAGGTTCGAGCCATGCTCGCAGGTGCACTTCAGGGTGTTGTCACGCAACAGCTGATTCCGAATGCGGACGGTTCCGGACGGCTCGCAGCGTGCGAGGTGATGTTCTGCACCGCGGCCATCCGCAACCTCATCCGCAGTGAGAAGACCCACCAGATCTACTCGTTGATGCAAACAGGCGGCCAGTACGGCATGCAGACCATGGACCAGGGACTGGCGAAGCTCATTCACGAACGTCGCATCACCGAGAGCATCGCTTTCGACCGCTGCCGCAACGAAGAAGACCTCCGGAACCACCTGAGGTCAGAGGCCGACGAGAACCCGCGGGAGTCATAGGAGCACGAGATGGCACTCACATTCGACTACAAGGTCCGAGATCACGGCGGGAACCTGGTCCAAGGCCAGCTCGATGGCGACAGCCTCCCCCTCGTCGTGGGAAAGCTCCGCGAGATGGGCTACTTGCCGATCGCCGTGACCCAGCAGACGAAGGTCGACATCCACCGAGAGATCACGATCCCAGGATTCTCGAACCGGGTGAAGCTGGCGGAGACGGCGGTCGCCACCCGCCAGCTAGCCACCATGGTCGAGTCCGGGCTCTCCGTGATCCGAGCCATCGGGATCCTCGCCGCACAGGTCGAGAACAAGGAGCTCGCGCGCGTCCTCGGCCAGGTCCAGCTCGACGTCGAGCGCGGCTCCTCGTTGTCGGCGGCATGTGCCAAGCACCCGAAGGTGTTCGGCAAGCTCTTCGTTACGATGGTGCAGGCGGGGGAGGCGGGGGGGCACCTCGACTCGGTGTTGCTCGACCTCGCGTCGACCATGGAGAAGCAGGCCGAGCTCCAACGGAAGATCCGCGGGGCCATGACCTATCCGGCCGTGGTCGTGTCGGTCATGATCCTGATCTTCTTGGCACTTCTGATCTTCATCGTTCCGACGTTCCAGAAGCTCTTTTCGTCACTCCACGCCTCGCTTCCACTACCCACCCGGATCTTGATCCGGTCCTCCAAGATCGTGCTTTCGCCTTGGGCGCTGCTCATCATCGTCGTCATAGTCATAGGTGTCGTGCTGTTCCGGCGTTGGATCAAGACCGACAACGGCCGCCAGAAGTGGGATGCCTTCAAGCTGCGCCCACCTGTGTTCGGTCCACTCGCGCACAAGGTCTCCATAGCGCGGTTCGCTCACACTCTGGGTTCACTGGTACAGGCGGGCGTCCCGATCCTCGAGTCTCTGGACATCGTGGCCGAGACCTCGGGCAATCGCATCGTAGGGGATGCAGTCCTCTACGCTAAGTCCGGGGTGCGCGAGGGGCGCTCCCTCGCCGAGACTTTACGTAAGCACGAGGAGGTCATACCGACTCTCGTCACCCAGATGATCGAGGTGGGTGAGCAGACCGGTCAGCTCGATACCATGCTGCAGAAGGTGGGCCAGTTCTACGACGGCGAGGTGGATGCCACCGTGAACAACCTCACCTCGATGCTCGAGCCGATACTCACGGTCGCCATGGGAGCAGGCGTCGGAACCATGGTGATCAGCATGTACCTGCCGATGTTCGACTACGTGAAGCACATCCCCCAGAGCTGAAGAAAATGAGGGACTCGCACTGCCTC
>JBELAS010000205.1:0-3554 GCA_049508615.1 Acidimicrobiales bacterium | reverse complement strand
ATCCACTGCCCACCGCCGTAGGCGACTATCGAGCCGAATGCGTTGTGCGCGGCGTATATCAGGATGGCCAGGGAAGCCGCCGCGGCGAACGACCTTCCACCTGTGTGCAACAATTGGGTGGAGCGCAGGATCAAGAGGGTGGTGGTCACGTTCCCGAGCTCGAAGAGCGCGATGGGCACCATCGGACGGGCAACCCCCGCGTTGCGCAGGCCGCGCAGCTCCAGGCGGCGCCGGCCGGGTTCGATCCCGGATGTTCGTTTCCTCGCTTCACGCGCGGCGACAGTGATGGTGATCGCGGCGAACAACCCGGGGATCACCGCGAGAACCATGGCGGGCCGGATCCCGATCCACGACACCAACCCCGCCGCGAGAAGCGGGCCGGCCACCGCGCCCAGGTTGTCGCCCGCCCGCTCGAGCCCGAAGGCCCGTCCGTACGCGGAACGCGGCGTCAAGGAGGACAGCAGGGTGTCGCGGGCCGGGGAGCGTATGCCGCGTGACATCCAAGCCAGCGCGCGCAGCACGCCCGCCTGCCACACCGCGCCGACGAGACCGATGGCCCCGGTTGCCAGCGCGGTGCCGAGGTATCCCCCCGAGGTCAGGCGACCACGCGCCTTGGGCTCGTTTGCGAGCGGCCCGCCGACGAGCTTCGCGATACCCATGAGCGCGTCGGAGAGACCCTCTATGATGCCGAGCGCGCCGGCCGAAGCTCGTAGCACCGAGGTGAAGAAGCTCGGGAGGATCGCAGTGGTGATCTCGTGGCCGGCGTCGGAGAGCAAGCTGCTCGCACCCACGCTTCCGACGCCGAGCGTGAGCCATCGTTCAACCGGTGGCGGCGATGTCGGATCGCCACTCGCTTCGGCGTTCACGCGGGACCACCCACGGGTTCACCCTATCGAGACGCGTGCACTACGAGCAGGAGACGGGCGCTGACCGTAGACCTGAGAGATC
The DNA here is from genome assembly GCA_049508615.1 of Acidimicrobiales bacterium. Lineage (GTDB taxonomy): Bacteria > Actinomycetota > Acidimicrobiia > Acidimicrobiales > UBA8190 > Bog-564. Next base: position 2,606 of record JBELAS010000205.1, on the reverse strand, counting down.
ATGTCTCGGATCAGTTGCACGAGAGCGTCGCGCTCGGCCCTGTGGCCCTCTGGACCGTCTCCGGAGCCACCACTGCCAGGTGAGCTGCCTGTGCCCTTTGGCGCCTCGCCAAGTCGGCCGACCGCGCGTGTGGATCGTGGGTCGAGCGGACCAGGGTCTGTTGGCCCCCGTTCTTGGGTCCTCCGGCCGTGCCCGGCATGGCTGTCTTGTCAGCATGGTGGATTGTGCCCTCATCAGCATGGAGGTTTGTGCCCTCACGATGGAGGAGGAACGGGTCTGGCGGACGTTCGGGCACGGTTCGCGACGGTTGGCAGGACGTCTGTGACTCGACGACCGGATACTTCGTGTGTCGCCTCGATGAATGGATGTGGCCCGAGCTGACGCTGGGCGAGCGCAGCCGGGCTTGCCGATCCCGTACACTCGAGAGGTTGCTTCCATGACCGAGCCGGTGAGCTCGCCTACCGCCGTTCGCTTCGCGCAGCGGCCCATGCTGGTGTTCTGGGAGACCACGCGCTCCTGCCGGCTCGCTTGCCGGCACTGCCGGGCCTCGGCCATGCCGCAGCCGCTGCCGGGTGAGCTGAGCCGCACACAAGGCCGCGATCTCATCGCACAGGTGGCCGGCTTCGGGCGACCGTGCCCGATCCTGGTACTCACCGGCGGCGACTGCCTGCTGCGCCCGGACCTGTTCGACCTGGTCGAGGACGCCGTCTCCCGAGGGGTTCCGGTGTGCTTGTCGCCCTCGGTCACCCCCCTTCTCACACGCGAGATGATCAACCGGATCGCCGGTTCCGGTGTCAGAGCGGTCTCGATCAGCCTTGACGGCGCGAACGCTGCGACCCACGACGGCGTGCGCGGCATCGTGGGCCACTTCGATGCGACGGTGCGGTCCATCCGCACGTTCGTGGACGTCGGTCTGACAGTCCAGGTCAACACGACGGTGATGCGCGCGAACGTGGAGGAGCTTGCCGATGTCGCCGTCCACGTGGCGCAAACAGGGGCTCGTATGTGGGAGGTCTTCTTCTTGGTGCAGGTGGGCCGGGGTGAGGCGGTCGCGGCGGTGACACCGGAGGAGCATGATGACGTCTGCCACTTCCTCTACGACGCCTCCCACTACGGTTTTGTGGTCCGAACCGTCGAGGCGCCGTTCTTTCGGCGTGTCGTCGCGCTTCGCAACACCGGAACGCCGGCACCGGAACGCATGCTGTACCGGAAGCTCTCTCTGCGGCTCGCCCAGCGGCTGGGAGGCGCGAGTGAGCGGCCGCGCGCCCATACCGCCGCGACCCGCGACGGTAAGGGCGTCGTGTTCATCGCCCACGACGGTGACGTGTACCCGGCCGGGTTCCTCCCCGTGCCGCTTGGCAACATTCGCGACCAACCGTTGGCCGCCATCTACCGCGACGATCCGCTGCTGCGCTCGATCCGTGCCGCCCAGTTCGCAGGCCGCTGCGGCCGCTGCGAGTACGCCGACCTGTGCGGCGGGTCGCGCGCCCGCGCCTACGCCGCCAGCGGCGATCCGCTCGGCGAGGACCCAGCCTGCCCCTACCAGCCCGGCTGCCGGAAGCGACCGTAGCGGGAAGATCGAAGTCGCAATGGAGAACCTCGGGAGGGAAGTGGGACCCTTCCCCCCTTTCCTCCACGTCACCGTCCCCCCCACCTCACCGGCGCCCGTATACCCTCAAGTCGGAGTCTTGCAGCGCGGTGCGCCGGGAACACGAGCACCGCTCTTACCAGCAAGGAGGGCACGAAAATGGACATCTCTCGGACCCTGCCCGAAGGTGATCGGCGGCTGAACCGGAGGGACTTCCTCGGCGGCCTCGTCCTGCTGGGGGCGTCGGGGGCGGTGCTCTCCGCTTGCTCCCCGGGCTCGTCCTCCAGCTCCTCGAGGATCTCACTTCCTTCATTTCCGCTCGGCGCGGCAGCGCGGGCATCGTCGAAGCCCGTGCAGATCACCCTGTGGCACTCGATGACGTCCGCGAACCTGATGACCCTCACGAACCTCACGAACACGTTCAACTCCTCCCAGAGTGACGTTCACGTGAACCTGGTCAACCAGAACAGCTACACCGACACCCACACCGCGTACGTCGCGGCCCTCTCCGGTGGCACGCTGCCAGACGTTGTGCAGATGCAAACGATCGACCTGCAGTTCATGATCGACAGCCAGAGCGTGGTGCCCGCCCAGTCCGCGGTCGAGGCCGACCACTACGACCTTTCCGACTACGTACCTTCGACGGTGGAGTTCTTCAAGGTCAAGGGAGCTCTGTACGCGTTGCCGTTCAACATCTCCTCGAACGTCCTGTACTACGACAGGAACGCTTTTCGAGCGGCCGGTCTCGACCCCGATTCGCCACCCAGGAGCCTCGACGAGCTGAGGGACGCGGCAGAGAAGATCGTCAGCACGAAGAGCAACACCAAGACCCCGCAGTACGGCATGAGCCTGAAGATCACCCACGCCGACTTCGAAGAGGAGCTCGCGCTCGCGGGTGGGCAACTCGTGAACAACGACAACGGGCGCAGTGCCCGTGCCACGGCCGTCTCCTTCGACGACAAGGCGGGCAAGTCGATCTTCGAGTGGTGGGGGGGGATGCTCGACGACAAACTGGCCC
>JBELAS010000204.1:0-3561 GCA_049508615.1 Acidimicrobiales bacterium | reverse complement strand
TGCGCGTTCAAGCTGGCGCGCAAGTGGGCGGGGCCGGGCCGCCACGTTGTGCTGAGCGCGTGGGGCTCCTTCCACGGGCGCACCCTGGCCACCTTGCACGCGACCGGGGAAGCGGCAAAGCACGTCGCGTTCGCTCCGCTGCCAGAAGGATTCGAGCACGTCGCGTACGACGACCTCGATGCGTTGGACGCTGCTTGCGACCCGACTCGTGTGGGCGCGGTGATCCTCGAGCCCATCCAAGGCGAGGCGGGAGTCGTCATGCCGTCGTCGGACTACTTGAGAGGCGTGCGCCGCCTGTGCACGGAGCGGGGCGTCCTGTTCTTGGTGGACGAGGTTCAGACAGGTCTCGCGCGCACAGGGCGTTGGTTCGGCTTCCAGCATACGGGCGTAGAGCCCGACGTGGTCACCATGGCGAAGGCACTTGGCAACGGCGTTCCCATCGGGGCCTGCTGGGCGCGTGCCGAGGTGGCCGCGGCCTTCGGTCCGGGCGACCACGCGACCACCTTCGGAGGCCAGCCGCTCGCCACTGCGGCGGCCAGGGCGACGCTCGAGGTCATGCAGTCCACGGGCGCCCCCGGGCGCGCGGCTCGGGCGGGGGTGAGGCTGCGTTCGGGGCTCGAAGCCATCGACGGGGTGAGCGGAGTACGCGGAGAGGGCCTGTTGCTCGGCGTCGCGGTGGCACCAGGGCGCGCCACAGAGGTGCTCGCCGCTGGGTTACGGCGCGGTCTGGTGGTGAACGCTCCGCGCCCGGACACGATCCGGATGGCGCCTCCGTTGTTGGTGTCGGACGAAGAGATCGATGACGCCCTGGCGATCTTCGCCGATGCCATGGGTGAGGTGCTGGCAGGGGTGGCCTGATGCGCAACTTCCTGGAAGTGGACGACCTTTCGTGCGACGAGCTCGAGGAGGTGATCTCGCTGTCCTCGGTGCCGCCCGCTCGGCTGGACGGTGTCCTGTCAGGTCGGGGGGTCGCCCTCGTGTTCGAAAAGCCTTCAGCTCGCACCCGTAGCGCGACCGAGCTTGCCGTCGTGGCGCTCGGCGGACATCCCGTGTACGTCCAAGGTGCCGAGGTGGGGATCGACGTCCGTGAGACGGCGCAGGACGTGGCGCGAACGCTCGCCTGCTACCACGCTGTGATCTGCGCGCGCGTGGCCGACCACGAAAGGCTCGTCCGGATGGCGAGCGCGCTTTCGGCTGCGGATGTGGGGGTGCCGGTAGTGAACCTGCTGTCCGACTTGGCGCACCCCTGCCAGGCCCTGGCGGACCTTCTCACCCTGCGCCAGGTGTTCGGGGACCTGGGAGGGCGGACGATCGCCTATATCGGTGACGCAAACAACGTGTGGCGCTCACTGTCGCTGGCCGCCTCGATGGCAGGGGTGCGCGTGCGAACCGCCTCGCCCGAGGGCTATGAGCCCGATACTGATGATCTCGAACGCGTCGTACGCCTTGGCGGTGACATCGAGGTGACGGACCACCCGGCCGAGGCGGCTGCGGGGGCCGACGCTCTGTACACCGACGTGTGGGCCTCCATGGGTCAAGAGGAAGAGATCGAGACGCGGCGCAAGGCGTTCGCGGGGTTCACCATCGACGAGGAGCTGCTCAGCCGGGCCTCTCCCGACGCGGTGGTGCTGCACTGCCTCCCCGCGCACCGGGGTGAGGAGATCAGCGCGAGCGTGATCGACGGACCGAGAAGCCGAGTGTGGCAGCAGGCGGCGAACCGCATGCACGCCATGCGGGGGCTTCTCGCGTGGATAGTCCGTGTACAGGGCCGGGAGCCCACCGCGCCGGGGGAAGACGCGCCGGGGAAGAACGCGCTGGGGAAGAAGCAGTGAAGAGACTCGGCAAGACGCAGCGCCAGCATCGCGTGACGAGACTGCTCGAGACGCACGCGGTGACGAGCCAGGCGCAACTTGTCTCGTTGTTGGCCGACGAGGGTGTGGGGGCGACCCAGACGACCGTGTCGCGCGACCTCGAGGAGATCGGAGCGCTGAAGGTGCGGGTGCGAGGTGGTGATACCGTCTACGCGCTCCCAGAGCTGCCGGTCCACCAGGTGGTGCCGCAGGATCACCTGCGCAGGGTGCTAGGAGAGTGGGTGGTGGAGGTCGCGCACTCGGCAAACCTCGTCGTCTTACGTACCCCGCCAGGCTCAGCGCACGTGGTCGCTTCGGCGCTCGACCGCAGTGGCTTCGAGGGCGTGGTGGGCACCGTTGCCGGAGACGACACGGTGCTGGTCGTGGCTGGCGAGGACCCAGGCGGAGCCGAGCTGGCACGGCAGATCGGTCACGCTGCGGCCCTGTCGGAGACGCCGATGACGCGAGGAAACGGAGAACGGTGATGGCAAAGCGAGTGGCACTGGCCTACAGCGGTGGTCTCGACACGTCGGTGGCGGTCAGATGGTTGGGCGAGGAGCTCGGTGTCGAGGTGGTGGCGGTCGCGGTCGACGTAGGACAGGGGGACGACTTCGAGGCCATTCGTCGGCGCGCCCTCGATGCAGGGGCGGTGGAGTCGGTTGTCGTCGACGCGCGTCGTGAGATGGCCGAGGACTTCGTGGCGCCCGCGATATTCGCGAACGCCCGTTACGAGGGCCGGTACCCGTTGGTGTCCGCGCTGTCGAGACCGGTCATCGTCCGTCATCTCGTGGCCCAGGCACGCGTGCACGGAGCTGACGCGGTGGCTCACGGATCCACGGGAAAGGGCAACGACCAGGTGCGCTTCGAGGTTGGCATCCGGGCCCTTGCGTCGGACCTGGAGATCCTCGCTCCTGCCCGGACCTGGGGACTGACTCGTGCGGACTGCGTCGACTACGCGGCGCGCTATTCGATACCGGTGGAAGCGACCAAGGAGAAGCTCTACTCCATAGACGAGAACCTGTGGGGAAAGGCCATCGAGTGCGGGGTCATCGAGAATCCGTGGGCCAGCCCCCCCGAGGAACCGTTCACCTTGACGCGAGCCACGGACAGTGAGCCGCGCGAGGTCGTGGTCGGGTTCGAAGGCGGGGTGCCGGTGACCCTCGACGGCCGTCGTGTCGCGCTCGCCGAGCTGATCGGTGAGCTCGGCACCACGGTCGGCGCCTACGGATGGGGGCGGGTCGACATGGTGGAAAACCGCCGTGTCGGGATCAAGAGCCGCGAGGTATACGAATGTCCGGCGGCGCTCGCGTTGATCATGGCCCATGGCGATCTCGAGAGCCTCACGTTGGAGCGCGACGTGTCCCACGAGAAGGCGCGCCTCGAGCCGAGGTGGGCCGAGCTGGTCTACGACGGGTTGTGGTTCTCCCCGCTCAGGGAGGCGATCGACGCGTTTTTCGCCGCCACCCAGCGGTACGTGACCGGCGAGGTGCGTCTGGCCCTCGCCCCCGGGAGTTGCGTCGTTGTCGGAAGGCGCAGCCCGTTCTCGCTATACGACCATGGGCTCGCCACCTATGACGCCGCGGACACCTTCGAGCACAAGGACGCGGAGGGTTTCGGTCGGCTATGGGGATTGGGCGTCGCCACCTGGGCCGCCCGCCAAGGTGTTGGCAGCACCGGGCGCGCGGGGAAGGGGCCCGGCGCCACGACGAAG
>JBELAS010000203.1:0-3574 GCA_049508615.1 Acidimicrobiales bacterium | reverse complement strand
GCGTCGAGCTGGTCCGGAACGGTCCCTCGCACGTCATAGGCCTTGAAGACGGCGTCGAGCGCGATCATTGAATCGAGCCTAACCGTTCGGCCCACCACCTCCCCAGGCCGATCTCCCCGCGACCTAGCCCGCTAGACGTAGCCCGCTCGACCTTGCCCCGTATGTTATGAGCCGGTCATGAGCTGATCATCGGAGCTACGTCGTCGCGGCGGCGGATAAGAACGACCAGAGCTACCAGTCCCCCGACAAGAAGCAGCTCCCCCACCCGGCCGGCGCCGCTAGGGCCGTAGCGCAAGGTGACGTCGTGAGCAGAGGGGACCACCACCATCAAGTTCGGTTCGGCACGCCATGGGCCCGCTGCTCCGGTCGCGTGCCAGGCGGGGAAGTACGAGACGCGCACCAGCACCGGCACACCGGTTCGATCGACATGGAAGGTGATCTCGTCGTCATTCACGTGGACCCGGCTCACTCGGACCGCCGGGAGGGGATGGTCCGCGTCGGACACTTTCGGCACGTCGCGGGTGCGAGCCCACGACACCGGCCCCCCGGCAACCAGCTCCGTGCTCCAAAGGGCCGGGTCCGCGTACCATCGCTCGGCTACCGGCAACCAAGACGCTTGCCCCGCTCCGATGCCCACCAGGACGACGGGGCTGTGGCTGAGCGGGCTAACCATCGACGAGTCGTGCACCAGGTAGATCTTCCACGTGGTGACCACGGTCTGGCCTTGGTAGAGCGTGCGCCAGGGCCCGGTCGTGGCGACGAGCGACAGCGCCGGGTCCGCGCTTGCCTGATCCTGCACCGAAGGCGAGGAGGCCAAGAAGTACCGCACTCCGAGCAGCTGTAGATGCTGTACCCCCAAGGTCACGTCCACCGGCCCGTAGGGCAGGCCGACCATGGCCTCGGACGGGGCGGTCGAGAGCTCCGCCTGGTTCAGGAAGTGGTAAGGGGTGGTCGTCGAGGACTCGAACAGAAGCCCCTCCATCGAGTCGATGCAACCGTCGGTCCACATAGGCAGGTCCATGAGCGCCTCGGGGGTGCCGAACCGGTTCAGGTTCGAGTTGTACTCCCACATCGCCCTTCCACAGCCGTAGCGACGGTCGACTCGTTCGAGTGTCGCTACGATGCCGTCCTCGAGCTCGGCCCAACCGGCATTGCGCTGGTAGCCGGAGTAGTTCCATTGCGCCCAGCCGTTTACGTCGCTGTGCTGCACGTGCACAGGGCCGATCGAGAACGAGGATGACGGCGAGACCACCAAGTCCGGAACCACGACCCCCAGGGATGCCACGATCGCAACCAGAGGCACCGACACCGCACCAGGAGCCCAGTGAGCAAAGCGCTGGCGGTGCCCGACATCGGGGGGCCGGTGACCGCCCTTGTCCGCCGTAGCGGCGATCGGAGCCGCAGCCAAAGGTGTAGGTGTAAACGAAGCGAGGTCCGCAGCTTTCAAGATCCGCACGCGCAGCGCTAGCCACAGGCGGGCTACCAGCACGCCGGCCTCTGCCACGGCGAAACCCGCCATCAGGTAGACACACAGCCACCAAAGGGGCAGAAAGCGAGTGTTGTAGAGCTTCCCCTGTGGATCGAACACCACTGCGATCGCCGAAAACGTACCGAGGATACAGAGGAGCATTCCCGCTCGATCGCGCCGCACCAGAACAAAGACGAGGCCCACGGCCGCGAACCCGAGCGCCCACCGGTCTGCAGCAGGTGCCAGCAAGGTTGCGAATGTGTGGACGTTCAACCAACCCATGCTCGTGCTGTACGCCTGTTCGGCCGCGAACGGCACCACCCACCACGACACGAGCAGCAGCCCGACACCAACTGTGGAGACCATCCACCAAAGCCTCCTCCAGGTGAGCCCGACGACGATCAGCACGACGAGCGCACCCACCATCGCGAACAGTGCTGTGACCACGTGGCACAGGACGCAGGCTGCGAGCAGTAATGCTGCCGGTACGCGCATGCGGCCAGTGCGCATGCCATAGATAGCGGCGCCGAGAAAGACGAGGGCGAGCGAGAGGCCGAGTGAGTAGGCGTATTCGCCAGCGAGCGTCGAGAAGAGGTTCCCTCCGTAGATGGTGAAGGTCTGGTCGAAGAGGAACGGCAAGGTGGCCAGGGCGAGGACGGCCGGGCGGGGACGCTCCAGACCAGCGAGGCGGCCGAAAGCCCACGCCGCCACAGGAAGCGTGACGGAGCCGAGGATTGTCACGAGCTTGAACGCGATGTTGAAGGGGATTACATATCCCGCGAGCGCGGCGATCGCGTCGGGAAGGGGAAAATAGAAGGTGTTCAGGGGGAACCCGTCGTAGGCACCGGGATCCCAGCCCGTGACGTGCAGATGAGGCAGTAGGTTCGTCTTCAGGTACTGCGCCAGCGCAATGTGGGCGCCGGTGTCCCCTCCGGTCGTCGTGGTGTTGGCGAGCAGCAAGCTCGGGTCCATCGACCAGACGACTACGGCGATCACAGCGCCGACGGCGCAAAGCGTGACGAGAGAGGGGGCAGCTGGGCGGCGCATCAGTCCCATCGTGCCCGACTCACCAGCCGATGATCGTTCAGCCCGCTTACCAGCTCCTCGATTCGTCAAATCACCACGAGCGTCCTGGCGCCCTCAGCTGTCACGAAGCAACCAAAACCGTCCTCAGCGAATGACCCCGGTCGAGCTCGCGACCACCAGGATCGCCACCAAATTGAACGCGGCGTGGGCGAAGATGCAGGGGCCGAGACGGCGAAACTTGTAGGCCATCCAGGACAATACGACCCCGAATACGGCCAGACCGAACAACTCCAGGAGCTCGAAGTGGGCAAGCCCGAAGACGATCCCGGTCGCGCAGCAGGCCAGCACGGGACCGACCAGGCGCCCGGCTCCGTTGAACACCCGCAGGAACCCGCGCAACACGAGCCCCCGAAAGAGCATCTCCTCTATGACAGGGACCACCACCACAGTGAGCACGGCGATCACAACGAGATCCGCGCCGGGAAACCCCCCGGTCAGATGCTTGGCGGGCTGTGAGAGCCGCTTCGAGAGATGGGGAATGAAGTACTCGAGCGGTAGGTAGAGCAAAGGCAGCAGCACAAGCTGGAAGGCGAGACCCACGGCGGGACCGATGACCACGTCCCATGGCCGCACCTCGAGGCGCATGTCTCTCCGGATGCTCCCCGTCCCCCGGGCCCGGCTGGCCACCACGACCGCACCCGAGAAGCCGATCCACAGGCCTACCAGGCCACAGACCACCACCCAAGCGGGCGGCACAGAGCGGTCGGCTAGCCGCGCGACGTCCGAGAGGTTCCCGGTAGCCGCCGCTCCGACGTACAGGAGGACCGCGCTGAGGACCTGTCCGACGAGAAACCCGGCGAGGGCGATGACAAGCCAGATGCCCCCGTCTGCGCGCGTCCGGGGGGGCAGTCCGTCGTCCTCGTCGCCGGGTACCGATGACCCAAGATGCGCCAAATGCACCGGATGAGGAGACCAAGCGGACGGGTAGCCGGGTGGCGGCGGGTAGCCGGGTGGCGGCGGGTAGCCGGGTGGCGGCGGGTAGCCGGGTGGCGGCGGGTAGCCGGGTGGCGGCGGGTAGCC
>JBELAS010000202.1:0-3587 GCA_049508615.1 Acidimicrobiales bacterium | reverse complement strand
ACAAGGTGCCTGCACCCTGTCATCCTCCAAGTGGTCGGGACCCGGACCGGCCGCCGGCCGCGGCTTGCAACGCCGTCAGCGAGGGCTCATTGCATCTAAATGGCCCTTTCATCAGGGAAAACGACCGAGGTGGCTGGGTGAGCGGGTAGGATGCACGTCGGGCTCGAGCCAGGTAGGCGCCTCTAGCCCCGACATCTGAAGGACTCACGAATTGCAGGAGACCCGGTGCCCGCAGAGACCCATGTGGATAGCGTGCCGCTCGACCGACAGCAGGTTTTCGAGCTCGTGCGTGACCAGCTGGCCGACATCTTGGAGATAGAGCCAGCGACGATCAGCGAGTCCTCCTCGTTTTCCGAGGACCTCGACGCAGACTCCCTCGCCCTCATAGAGCTGGTGGAAGCCCTAGAGGAGGAATTGGGGGAACGCACGGTCGGGTTCCGCATAGAGGACGAGGACCTCGAGGACCTGCGCACCGTGCGCGACGCGGTCGACTACGTCGTCGCCAAGCTCGAGGTGGGCTGAGACGGTCGACGGCGTCACTTCCGTGAGGCGAGCGGTCGGGCGCGAGCCCGAGCCGCTCGGCCAACTGGCCAGTCGGCTGGGATGGACGTTCTCCGACACGGGCCTGCTGGTGCAGGCTCTGTCGCATCGCTCCTGGTGTGCCGAGGCAGGAGACCGGCCCTCCAACGAGCGCCTCGAGTTCCTGGGTGATGCTGTGCTCGGGCTAGTGGTCGCCGAGCACTGCTACCGGAGCTACCCGGAGCTGTCCGAAGGCTCCTTGGCCAAGGTGCGCGCCGCCGTGGTCAACACAGCTGTCCTCGCCGAGGTGGGGGCCGAGCTCGGGTTGGGTGACGTCGTCATGCTCGGCAGGGGGGAGGATGCCTCGGGGGGCCGATGCAAATCGTCGATCCTGGCCAACACCACCGAGGCGGTGATCGGTGCCGTCTACCTCGATGGGGGGCGGGAGGCGGCTTCCGGGCTCGTGATGCGACTGCTCGACTCCCGCATAGCCGAAGCGGCCGTCGGCCCGGGTTCGGAGGACTTCAAGACGCGCTTGCAGGAGGTAGTGGCCCGCCAAGTCCGCGAGCTTCCGCGCTACGAGGTCGTGGGCACGGGGCCCGACCACGCCCGCCGATACATGGCGCAGGTCTTCGTTGCAGGGGAGGCGATGGGTGAAGGTAGCGGTCGCTCGAAGAAGGACGCCGAGCAGGCGGCAGCGCGCGCTGCTTGGGACGTCGTGGGCGCTTGTGAAGAACCGGCCACCGGCGCCCATAACGGCACCTCCGCCGGCGCGAAGTCCGAGAGGTTCGCTAGCGGTCAAGCTGGCGAAGGTGACATGGCTGATGCCGGCATATGTGCGGCCGATACAGGGGCCATTGGGCGCGGCGTCGCCGACGAAGGGCGGGTCGTTGCGGCCTCGGGCGCGGACGCGGTGTCTAGTGACGGTGAGGCTGACGATGCCTGAGCTCCCCGAGGTGGAGACCATCCGGCGCGACCTGGAGAAGGAGGTCGTCGGGCGGCGGATAAAGCAGGTGGAGGTCAAGGGCAAGCGGTCGATCCGAAGGCACCGCAGCGCACCGGAGTTCCGCAAACATCTGGAAGGCCAGAAGATCACCTCGATCCGCCGCGCCGGGAAGTACCTGCTGCTCGGGCTCGATGACGATGCCGTGCTCGTCGTCCACCTGGGAATGAGCGGCCAGCTGCTGAGGGCGAAGGGGCTCAAAGAGCCGCTCGACCGTCACACGCACGTGATCATCACGTTCACCCAGGGGGGCCAGCTGAGGTTCGTGGACCCGCGGACGTTCGGCGAGATGTTCGTCAGCTCTGTAGCCGAGCTCAACGCGCATGTTCCCGAGCTGGCCCACCTCGGGTTCGACCCGCTCGACGACATGATGAGCTGGACGCGCTTCGGCCAACTTCTGGCCGAACGGCACGCCGGGTTGAAGACGCTGCTCATGGACCAGAAGTTCGTGGCCGGCATCGGCAACATCTACTCCGACGAGATCCTCTTTGCTGCGGGGTTGCGCTACGACAGGTACTCGGACTCATTGAGCTCTCAGGAGATTCGCCGCCTCTATCGGGCCATGGTGGAGACGCTGGCGGAGGCGGTGAAGTACCGTGGGTCGTCGCTCGCCGACGAGCAGTACCGCGATCTATTTGGCGAGATCGGCGACTACCAGGGCCAGCACCAGGTCTACGACCGTGAGGGGAAGGCCTGTCGTCGCTGCCGCAACGCCATCGCCCGGGTGAAGCTGAACGGGCGCTCCGTCTTCCTCTGCGAGCGCTGCCAGATCTGACGCCCGGGCAGGCGCATGACGGGTCGGCAGGCGTGCGACCCGATCCGCCCCTTGCATGCGTCTGGTGGGAGAGACAATACGGCGGGTCGGCTTCAGCACCTTCTCCAGCCCGGACGAACCCGTCGACCGCCTCGGGCCGTGGGTTCTCACGGCTGGCCTGGCGTTCGTGCGCGAGCACTGAAGACCCGAGCGAAGCGGATCGCGAATGTCTCAGATCGCGATCCGGCTACGGATAGGGTGGCGAAGGATGTTCCTCAAGTCGCTCACCCTGAAGGGCTTCAAGTCCTTCGCCGATCCCGCGGCGTTGCGGCTCGAGCCCGGAGTCACGGTCGTCGTGGGCCCGAACGGGAGCGGCAAGTCCAACGTCGTGGACGCCGTTGCCTGGGTGCTCGGCGCGCAAGGTCCGCGCACCGTGCGCTCGCAGAGGATGGAGGACGTCATCTTCGCCGGTTCCGCCGACAGGCCGCCGCTCGGCCGGACGGAGGTGTCGCTGACGATCGACAATCGTGCCGGGGACCTACCGGGAGGCCTGGCAGAGGTCACGATCACGCGCACGCTGTTCCGGTCGGGCGACAGCGAGTACGCCCTGAACGGCCAGTCGTGCCGGCTCTTGGACATCCAGGAGCTCCTGTCGGACTCCGGGGTGGGTCGCCAGCAGCACGTGATCGTGAACCAGGGTCAGCTCGACGCGATTCTGAACGCGCGACCCGAGGACCGAAGGGCGGTCATCGAGGAGGCGGCCGGCGTGCTCAAGCACCGGCGCCGACGAGAGCGCGCCGAACGCCGGCTGGCGGTGACCGAGGAGAACCTGGAGCGCCTGGCGGACCTACTGCGCGAGGTGCGACGCCAGATGCGTCCCCTCGAGCGACAGGCGGAAGCTGCGCGCTCGCATGCCGGCCTCGCCGAGGAGCTCCGGGCGCTGCGGTTGCACCTTGTGGGCCGGGAGCTGGCGTCCCTGGACGACCGTTGGCGCTCCGCGGCGGCCGAACGAGACCTGTTCTTGGAGGACGAGGCCGCGTTGCGTTCCTCTATCGCAGAGATCGACGTCGCGGCCGACCGCGCCGCCTCAGAGCTGGCGTCAAGTCGCGAGGAGGATCTCGTCATCGCCCTGACGCGCGCCGAAGCGCTCTCCGAGCGCTGTCGTGGGCTCACCGGCGTCCTCGCCGAGCGGCGGCGGTCCGTGGCGAGGGCACTCGACGTGGCGACGGGGGCCGACGTGGTATCGACGCTCGAGGCCGACGCCGCCCGACTCGTGAGCGAGCTGGAGACCCTACGGGGAGAGGAGGAGGT
>JBELAS010000201.1:0-3610 GCA_049508615.1 Acidimicrobiales bacterium | reverse complement strand
ATCTGGAAGCGTGTGGACGGCATGTCTGCGCTAGGTGAAGACGTTGAGCTTTGGCTTGGAACGGTCGTCTCGACAGGGCCTCAAACGATCACAGTCGCGTTCTCGGGGTTGCTAACAGGCCTGAGCGTCGAACTGAGCGCCCAGGAGTTCACGGCAAACCTCGGTGTCTCTACGGCGTGGACTGTCGACCAGGCGAACAGCATTGGCATGACACCGGCCGGGTACTTCGTGGGATTTCCCACCTTGACGCCCACTAACCCGGGTGAGCTGTACTACGGCTATGCCTTCACGCAGAATGTGGCTCTCGCGGGAGGCACAACGGGGTTCACCTACACGCCCACCGCCGAGCAGAAGATCGTTGCCTACAACCCAGCAGTTACCTCTCCAACCGTCTCCCCGACGGCCTCGCAGGCACCGGCCGGAAGCTATATCGTGCTGGGCATTCTGTTACGCGCGTGAACTCCTTTTAGATGCGGGCGTCTCGTGCTATGGACCTGTGCCTCTGGCGGGAAGAAGGGCTCAGGGTGCCCACAACTGGGGAATTTCAGCGATCGAAGGTGGGGAGATTCCGCGATCGACGGCAGCTTGCACCAACACCCGGTGCTGGCGTTGCTATCAGGTCGTCACTTGGCCTCTGATCGAGGCCTGGACACACTTGGCAGCTCGGACTAGGCATGCACGGCCGTTACAAACAGATAGAGGTCAAGAAAGGCAAACGCTGTTGTCGCGAGAGCGAGTAAGCGGACAATCCACGAAGTGAATCGCCGCTCGTTGACCTGGTTGGTGGATTCTGGATTCAGAGGGAGGAAGACAGCGTGCGGCTTCACAAGAAGAGCCGAAGAGCCCATAAACCGGAAACCGGACTTGCGACCCGTCATTGCAACTCAGAGTGCCGGTTGTAAAGGTGGATGGGGACGGCTCGGACGGCGTCGACTCTGCTCGCGCGTGCGGTGCCCGCTCTGTTCATACGCAGTCAACCTCCGCAATGCCGACATCAGCCATATCGAGGGCGCCCCGACCGTCCTTGTTCTTTGCGCGCGGAGGAAACTCTCCGCGTCGGTGTAGTCGACCGTTCCGCGGATACGTATCGGCAGCTTTGATGGTCACGTTTAGTGATTTCTACACGACCACGTAGCGTCGCAATGGGGATCCTCGGCCTGCGGTGTCGCGAGCCCCGTTTACGTAGCGTACGAATACTTGATCGTGCCGCTCACCAGGTCTTTCCCTGGCTACACCGGGGAACCGGTCCTCGCAATGCCTATCGACGATCCGCTATACTACAGGCATGGTTGCGGCTGGTCCGGTACTGCGTGATGCGCGGCGGCGAGCAGGGCTGACGCAGGTGGAGCTGGCTAGCCGGGCAGGGGTGACCCAAAGCGTGGTGAGCGCGTACGAGTCGGGTTCCCGCCAGCCTTCAGTGCCGACGCTGGAGCGGCTGATCGCCGCCACCGGATTCGAACTCGACCTGCGTCTGCATCGACGGCTGCGTCGTGGGTCACTCGGTCAGCGTCTCAGGCGGCACCGTCAGCGGGTCCAGCACATTGCCGCCAGCCACGGACTAACCAACGTGCGAGTCTTTGGCAGCGTAGTCCGCGGCCTGGTGGGCCCTGACAGCGACATCGACCTGCTGGTGGACGTGGCGCCTGGGGTGGGGCTGCTGGAGCTGGGTCGCTGCCAAGCGGAGTTGGAATCGCTTCTTGGCGCTCGGATCGACCTTGTTCCCGCGGCCGATCTCAAGCGGGGTGTCCAAGCTGGGGCATTATCCGAGGCGACGGTGCTGTGAGCCGTCGCGACCAACGACGGCGGGAGGACATACTCGCTGCGATCGAGACGATCCGCGGGTATTGGCAGCGGTGAGACTTGGCCGACGGACTGGTGTTCGACGCTGTGCGTGTCCGGCTCATCGAGATCGGCGAGGCAGTGAAGGTTCTGCCGTCCGGCCTGCTGAATCGTGAGCCGAGCTTGCCGTGGTCTCAGATCGCCGCGATGCGCGACCGTCTCGCCCACCGCTACTTCGACACGTCGCACGCCATCGTGAGCGCGACCGTCACCGATGACCTGCCCGAGTTGGAAGCGGCGATCCAGCGGCTGCACCAGTGGGATGGGGACGTGTGATCCGGCGGGCATCGCTGACTCATGCACAGCGTGAAGTCCTCGGCTCGGCCGAGGATCATCGGTAGCGCGCGTCCGACGCGCAAGAGATTGAGCAGGCGGCCGCTATGGCGCCGCCATGTGCAGCCTCGGCTACCAGCGTCTTGGCGCTGTCAGAGGCGCGAATACACCCAAGCTAGCGACGTCACCTCACTGACCTGATAAGACAGCGATGACTCTTGAACGATCGGCCGCGGGTCGAACCCACAACCTGGTCGAGATGTGAGATCAGGCCTGGTGAGTTATGAGTGGCATCCGGTCTGAACCACTGGACCGGCCGGGCGCAATGTCAGGTCGTGCTCCGAAGAAGAGCAGTTCCCACATCGTCTGGCCCGAGAAGGTTGCAACTTGTCCTTTGATGACGTGACGGAAGGTGACGTCGCCGAGGAACCGGTGGTAGGCACCCGCTTCACCGAAATCAAGCATGAACCCGTCCTTGCGGTGTTGGAAAGTGACGGCGAATATCGACTCCTGATCGAGTAACTCGTAGTGGAGTTCGTGGGCGACAGGCACTCCAGTAGTGGCATTGAACGAGTGCTGGCTCTCGCTAAAGGTGATTCGGTCAGTTCCCACGGCAGAGGCGAGGATCTCACCGGACTTGGCGACCATGACAACAGGGATCGGCTGCTTGTCGTAGGCCTCATCACACACAAACATGAGTGTGATGATCGTGTAGTCGCCGATGCGGGCGCGGCCCCAATACCAGTGATCGAGGACCTTGCGTGGGGCGATGTTTCCCCAGTTGTGATCGTGGTACCCGGTCCCGGTGAGCTCCTCGATGTGATTGTCGATTACTAGGGTTGTCTTCGCCGAAGCACGGGTCACAATTGGCAACCAGGCGATGTAGTTCTGCTCTTCGTCGCCGAAGAAGATGTGACCGGTCTCGGGGCGCCAGGGGGGGACCGTGGCGGTAAGAGCCACGTTGACGACGATCTCGTCGATATCAACATGGACGGCGTAACCTTCGGTGCTTCCTTTGAATGTGTTGGCACCGATTGTTACGTCGCAGTCCTGGGCCGACGCCGCAAATGCATCGGGCGTATCTATGTAGGTCTTTTGAATCTGGGTACCGTCGGGACGGTCCAGGGTGAGCCAAACAAAGGGCGTAAGCGAGCTGGACGGCGACATGTATGGAGGCTTGGTGTGGAACTCGATCGTGAGCGTGGAGCCGTCATCGAGGTGACAATCGAGATACCACCATTCGAAGGTTCCGTCAGCCGCTCCGGTGCGCAACCCGTCTTCCCATGGTTGGATCACTCCTTGCGTCAAACGAAGTCGTTCATAGTGGTCACGGCGCTGTCCGATCACAGCCTTCATGTGGTTCCTCCAATATCGTTGTTGTGGGCGGACAACTCGGAAGACCCGCCTGGTTCAGAGATCAGCTCATTGCTCGCTTCGGCGGTGACCTCGGCTTGGCCGAGCACGATCGCTTCTTCCCCTGAGATGAGATAGAGGGTCG
>JBELAS010000200.1:0-6839 GCA_049508615.1 Acidimicrobiales bacterium | reverse complement strand
AGTGACCCAAGGCGGCTGTAAGGCCGGCGTTGAACTGACCTACAAGTGTGGAATGGGACGACATGACAGTCCACGAGCGGAACACGATGAACGCGTCATCCGCATTTGGTCGCCAGCCTCGCGCCATCTCGAGGCCAGCAGCGACGAGGAACGGTGAAACCAGCGCGATGTGGCATGTAATCCGGAGCGTCTGGAGGGAGAGGAGCGGTGCGAGCCTCCGCCTGCCACCGGCGCCGTCCGGGCGCGCTCTGCTGCCCGCGCCGTTAGGAATCCGGGTGGTGTCAGGGAAGGACAGACCTCTACTTTGGTATGGCACGACTGCCTCTCAAACGTCCTGAGGCCTCACGCCGCACACACATGAGACATCGGCGTACGTTTCTCATGTCGCGATAAGCCCTGTCGACATGCTCGCCGCACTTCTTGCAACCGCGCTGAACCATCTGCTTACCGCCATCTTCGCACCGAGGGTGGATACTGCATCGTGAATTGACTAACTGTCGCAAGTGCAGGCCCATTCTCGTACCTGGTCGGAGGGTGGCTCGGTATGACCCTGAGCGTCCTCGGCCGGTCCCTGAGCCCGACCCGAGGCAAGTTCAGGCACCGGGTGTTACAGGGCACGAAGTTCGAGAAGGCATCTGCCGGGTCGAAGGTCTTCCGGACTGTCTCTAGCCGTCCGGCCCGTGCGGCCCCTCCGGAGCGTCAGCGCGACCACGCCGGGCATGTGGCGTCCCAACCCCTCTGTCTGTCATCCCCGGCAGCCCTACACTGGCGAGATGTCCCGCACGTTCCATATCCGCACCTTCGGGTGTCAGATGAACGAGCACGACTCAGAGCGGATCGCCGCTCTCTTGGTGGCCGACGGGCTCGAGCCCACCGACGACGTGTCACATGCGGATGTCGTAGTGCTCAATACGTGCTGCATCCGGGAGAACGCCGACAACCGCCTTTACGGTCACCTCGGAACGCTGAAGGAACTGCACGACCGTCACCCGGGAATGCAGATCGCGGTCGGAGGTTGCCTGGCCCAGAAGGACCGGGACATCGTGCGGGAGCGTGCAAGTCACGTGGACGTGGTCTTCGGCACCCACAACCTGACGAGGGCGCCGGGCCTGCTCCGGGAAGCCGCGGAGAACGGGCCGGTCGTGGAGGTTCTCGACGCCCCGCTACCGGGGGGCGACCCAGCCGAGGTACGTGGTCTCGAGGCGGTTCGCGAGTCATCGCACTCGGCTTGGGTGACGATCCAGACCGGCTGCGACAACTCGTGCGCATTTTGCATAGTCCCGCAGGTGCGCGGGCGGGAGATCAGCCGGCCCTTCGACGATCTCGTGGCTGAGGCCGAGGTCTTAGCCTCGCAAGGGATGAGCGAGATCACGTTGCTGGGGCAGAATGTCAACTCTTACGGGCGTGACATCACCCACCGTCGTCCCCTCTTCGCTGACTTGCTCCGAGCGCTGGGAGCCATAGGGGGAATCGAGCGCGTGCGCTTTACCAGCCCCCACCCGAAGGATCTGCGACCCGAGACCATCGCGGCCATGGCCGAGACAGAGGCGGTGTGCGAGCACTTGCACCTGCCGCTGCAGGCTGGCAGTGACCGGACGCTCGCCGCGATGCGCCGCGGCTACACAGCCGAGCGGTACTTGTCCCGTCTGGCACTGGCGCGTACGGCCGTCGCCGACCTTGCCGTCACGACTGACGTGATCGTCGGGTTTCCCGGAGAGACAGACGACGATTTCGACCAAACCCTCGAGGTGGTGGCCCAGGCGGAGTACGACAGCGCCTACACTTTCATCTTCTCGCCTCGCCCGGGCACGCGGGCAGCGGCGATGGAGGACCGCTTCGTCTCGGACGAGGTCGTCGCCGAGCGCTTCGAACGCCTGCGAGTCGTGGTAGAGCGTTCCGCGCTGGCCCGCCACACGGCACGCGTCAACAAAGTGGAGGAGGTGCTCGTGGAAGGACCGAGCAAGCGCGACTCCTCCAAGCTGAGCGGTCGAACCCGCCAGAACAAGCTGGTGCATTTCTCCCCGAACGCAGCGGGGGCGGGTATCTCGGGACTTGTCGCGGCGGGCTCGTACGCCATGGTGAGAATCACCGGCGCCGCACCGCACCATTTACGCGGGAAGCTCGTCAGCACGACAGAGCCACGACGGCACGCGACAGAGCCACGACGGCACCGCATACGCTTGCCGGTCTCTTCTGGTTAGCCCGTGGCAGAACGCCGCGAGCGAAGACGGCGGCACGTGGCTCTGGTCGGGCCCACGGCGTCGGGCAAATCCGAGCTCGCCCTGGCCTTGGCGAGCCGCCGACCGGAGGCCGAGCTGGTGTGCGTCGACTCCATGAGCGTCTACCGTCACATGGACGTAGGTACCGCCAAGCCTTCGCCCGAGGAGCGCGCTCGGGTACCTCACCATCTTCTTGACCTCGTGGATCCCGACGAGGAGTTCACGGTTCGCCAGTTCCAGGAGGCGGCGAGCCAGGCGCTGGCGCAGATAGAAGGGCGCGGACACCGGGCGTTACTGGTGGCAGGTACCGGTCTGTACCTGCGCGCGGTGGTGGATGATCTCGATCTTCCCGGCCGATGGCCCGAGGTGGCACGTGCCTTGGAGCGCGAAGCGGACCGTGGTGGAGGGCTCGTGCAGCTCCATTCCCGGCTCGCCCGGCTGGACCCTCAGGCCGCGACGCGGATCGGACCTGGGAACAGGCGCCGGGTGGTGCGCGCTCTCGAAGTGACGATCGGTTCGGGACGACTCTTCTCGTCGTTCGGGCCGGGACTTGGCTGTTACCCACCGACTCGGTTCGCCCTAGTGGGTGTCGTGTTCGATCCCAAGCTGCATGACGCGCGTATCGAGAAACGCTTCGAGTCGATGCTCGCTGCAGGGTTGCTCGACGAGGTGCGCGCGTTGACGGCGCGCCCGGGAGGGATCTCGCGCACGGCCCGCCAGGCGCTCGGCTACCGGGAGTTGCTTGCTCACGTCGAAGGTGGTGTCCCGCTCGAGGAGGCGGTCTCGGAGGTGCTGACGCGAACGAAGACCTTTGCCCGCCGGCAATGGGCATGGTTCCGGCGCGATCCCCGCATCAGGTGGCTCGACCCGTCGGGCGACCAGCTCTCGCAGTTGCTGGAGCTGTGGGACGCGGCACCGGGGAGAGCGGTGGGAGACTGAGAGTCATGTCCGAAGCCGGCGAGGTCCGCCTCTCGAAACACCACGGGGCCGGGAACGACTTCCTCGTCGGCACTTCGGAGTTGGCGCGGACGGGATCGTGCGCGCGCTGGCGGGAGACGACGAGGCCGCGCTGTCCATGGAGCTGCGAAATGCCGACGGGAGCTTTGCCGAGATGAGCGGCAACGGCATCCGATGTCTGGTCCAGGCCGCAGTGGAGGCAGGCGTCGTGGCGGACGGGGCGGTGGCGGTGAAGACCGCCGCAGGGGTCCGCAAGGTCGACTACCGAACCCTCGAACCCGGCCTCGGTCACGGTGCAGTCGAAATGGGCCCTGCCACGCTCGGTCCCGAGTTCGCCGCCGAAGAGCCCGCCGGAGTGGAAAGGGCGCGGTCGGTGGACATGGGCAATCCTCACATCGTGCTCATGTGCGCGCCGGTGGACGACGAGGTGGTGCGGACGGCAGGAGCGCGTCTAGAGCGGTCGGTTCCCGGCGGGGTGAACGTCGAGTTCGCCTGGCGCGACACAGGTCCTGAGGCGCTTGATGTGCGTGTGTTCGAGCGCGGTGCGGGAGAGACGCTGGCTTGCGGCACCGGAGCGTGTGCCGCGGCCGCGGCCGCTCACAGCTGGGGGATGGTTGGCAACCATGTCCACGTGCACCTCCCCGGGGGAACGCTCGAGGTGGAGATAGGAGAGCACACCATCGTGCTGCGGGGGCCCACTCGCAAGGTGGCCGAAGTCATGATCCGCGAGTCGGACCTGTCAGGGCTGGTCGACGAGCTGATAGGGAGGCAGTCGCCAGGTGTGTCGACAGGTTCGCCGAGTGAGGTGGTGGGGCGTCGGTGACGCTGATCGAACGAGCCTTTCGCGAGCGGATCGTGCTCGTAGGGGTGGTTTTCGAATGGAGCTCGCTTTCGGTGGTGGAGGCCGATCTCGATGAGCTTGCGGACCTGGTGGACACGGCGGGCGCCGACGTCGTCGGCCGGGTGATGCAGCGGCGTGGGCAACCCGATCCGGCTACGTACCTGGGTAGGGGAAAGGCGCAGGAGCTTAGAGCGCTGTCGGAGGCGAAGGATGCAGACACCGTGGTGTTCGACGACGAGTTGTCGCCCGCTCAGCAACGAAACCTCGAGCAGATCCTGGGTCGTACGGCCATCGACCGCACTGCTGTGATACTCGACATCTTCGCCCAGAACGCTCGCACCCAGGAAGGAAAGGCCCAGGTAGAGCTGGCGCTGCTTCGCTACCGGCTTCCGCGTCTACGAGGAAAGGGACGTTCGCTCTCCCAGCAAGCGGGTGGTATCGGGACCAGGGGCCCGGGCGAGACCCAGCTGGAGGTGGACAGACGGCGTCTGCTGCACCGGGTTGGGCGCCTGGAGGTGGACTTGCGCAGGTTGGGCGCCACGCGTCGTATCCAGCGCCGAGCACGCCAGCGTTCGCGCCAACGCGCAGTCTCGTTGGTCGGCTACACCAACGCCGGAAAGTCCACGTTGCTCAACCGCCTGACTGGTGCGGGGGTCATGGTCGAGAACCGCCTCTTCTCGACGCTGGACCCGCGCACGAGACGCCTGGCGCTGCCCGGAGGGGAGACGGTGTTCGTCTCCGACACGGTCGGCTTCGTCCGAAAGCTGCCCCATCAGCTGGTCGAGGCCTTCCGTTCGACGCTCGAGGAGGTGCGCGAGGCCAACCTCTTGCTGCACATCGTGGACGGCTCGGCCCCCGAGCCCGAGGCCCAGATCGAAGCCGTGCGCTCGGTGCTGGAGGAGATCGGAGCGGCAGGCGTGCCCGAGCTGCTCGCCGTGAACAAGGCCGACCGCTCTCGTTCGGCACGTAGGCTCGCCGAGCGTAATCCGGGGGCAGTGGTCGTTTCGGCACTCACCGGCGAGGGCCTCGAGGACCTCCTGCGGGCTATGGGCGACCGTCTGCGTGTCGAGGACCGCGTGGTGGAACTTGTGGTGCCCTTCGACCGTGGCGACGTCCTGGCGGCGGTCCACCGCGAGGGCGAGGTGGTGGGCGAGTCCCACGGGGAGGCAGCGACTGTCGTACACGTGCTTCTCGACGAGGCGGGCCGGGCGCGCTTCGGCCAGTTCGCGGCGTCGTGACGGGGGTGGCGTCGTGACGGCAGTGGTGCGACGGCAGTGGTGCGTGTGTGGTGAGGGGCGTGGCGCGGTGCGCACATTCTTCGGCCCGAGGCCGTGAGAGCTGTTCGCGGCTTCGAGCCGCCTCCGTACCCCTACGCACGTCTTGCACGGCTCGCCGATGTCGCGGCCCGTCACGAAGGCGGCATGGTCGACCTGTCGGTCGGTACCCCCTGCGACCCGCCTCCCGCTGCGGTGGTGGCTGCGCTCGCAGGTTCGGGCTCAGAGCGCGATTACCCGTCGTCGATCGGGAGCGAGGCTTTGCGCCAGGCAGCGGCGCAGTGGATGCGACGTCGGTTCGGGGTGAGCATCGACGCCTCGAACGTGGCTGCTTGCGTGGGCACGAAAGAGCTCGTGGCTAGCACGGCATGGTTCCTACGTCTGCGCGATCCGACGCGTGACACCGTGATCGTTCCCGCCATCGCCTATCCGACGTACGCAATGGGAGCGCAGCTTGCGGGTTGCAGCGTGGTGACGGTGGACGAGTCACCCGACGGGGGTGTCGATCTTCTCTCGGTGTCTGACGAGCTGTCGGCGCGCGCCGTGCTGGTATGGCTGAACAGTCCCTCGAACCCGACGGGCTCTCTCACCGACCTTCGCGCGGCCGGGGTGTGGGGCCGGGCACACGGAGTGCCGGTCTTCTCCGACGAGTGCTACGCGGAGTTCACCTGGGATCGTTCACTGCTCTCCACAGTGCTCCAGGCCGGCACCGAAGGCGTGGTGGCGGTGCATTCGTTGTCGAAGAGGTCGAACATGGCCGGAACGCGGGTGGGCTTCTATGCCGGTGATTCCGAGATCGTCGGCTATTTGAGCGCGGTCCGCCAGCACGCCGGGCTCATGGTTCCCGGCCCGGTCCAGGCCGCGGCCGTGGCGGCGCTCGAAGACGACGAACACGTCTTGGTCCAACGCGAGCGCTACCTGCATCGTCTCGAGAGGCTGGGCGCTGTCCTGCGCGACGGCGGGCTCGATTCGCATCTTCCGGCGGGGGGTTTCTACCTCTGGGTGCCTGTGCCGGGTTGGGCATCGCAAGGCGCGGGCCATGACCACAGCGCGGGCGCATGGACACTCACCGAGGCGCTAGCCGAGGCAGCGGGAGTGCTCGTGAGCCCGGGGGATCTCTACGGGGAGGCGGGTACGGGATTCGTGAGGGTGGCGGCCGTCCAGCCCGACGACCGCATCGAGCTGGTGGGCGAACGCCTGTCGCACTCGTCGCACCCATATCTGGGCGGTGAAGGGCGCAAGCGTTCTGCCACGGGTCGGCGGTGAGCCGTCCCGCCGACGCCGGCGCACGCGCCGCCGAAGGAATGGTGGCCGATCGTCCGCGCGGCACGTTGTAGCCTCGGGCGATGTCTGACCTGGAGTCGCAGATAGAGGAGCTGTGGGCTCGGGTTGACGAGCTCACACCGGCGGATGACGACGCGCTCGCACCGGTGACAGAAGCCGTCGAGCTCCTCGACGCCGGCGCGGTCCGCGTGGCGGAAATGGACGACCGCAGAGGTGAAGTGGTCTTCCACGGCTGGCTGAAGCAGGCCATCTTGCTGTTGTTCA
>JBELAS010000020.1:0-11583 GCA_049508615.1 Acidimicrobiales bacterium | reverse complement strand
AAGAGTTTCCTCGGTGTGCTCACATGGTCGGCCGCCCCCCTGGCCCCGGGAGCCTCGGTCACCTACAGCGTGGTCGTCCAAGTGACCGCGAGGATAGACTCCAGACTCACCGCGCTGGCCTTGACCGGCAGCAGCTCGATCGACCCTAATCTGGCCAACAACTTTGCAATGGCTAGCACCAAGGTGTGACCACCGTCGCTGCCTAAAAGGGTGCTAACGCTGGGATATCTCTTCGGGTAGACCGGCGCCCGTTGTCGTCGTGTCCCGGTGTCAGTCCCTCCTCCAAGGTGCTCGCTCGCTCCCGCCTCGCTCGCTCCTACTGGCTGAGTGCGTGAACAATGATTCCAGTGTCCCCCGGCATGCGGCGTTTCAGCGGCCCTTATCTCCTATCCCACAAAATATCTGGTCACGGTGTTGGTAGAGCAAACCGAGTTCGTGGGACTCCTTGACACTACCTTCCGTGCTCTACTACCGAGCCGATGAGTGGGCCGATGAGTGGCCGTTGGGTGTCTTCATATGTACGGGCCTCTTGTCTTCGAGCCATCTCCAGACGGCAGTGGGTGCGGACTCAGTGTGCGGCGTCTCCTGGTGCAGGATCGCCCTCGTTCCCGCTCAGCCAAGTTGTCACACGGTCGAGCACCGTTGAGATGCCGTCGTTCGCCCGCTCGAGGATTGTCGAGAAACGTGCCCGGTAGTGCTGGAACGCTGCGTCGAATTCGGCGGACGCCGGCGGCTCCTGGCCTCGCCGGAGATAGCTCCCAGAGCGGATCCGGTCGAGTTCGCCGACGCTCACCCAGGTGATCAGCTCTCGCACGCGCCGCACGGGAAATGGGTGAGTCGTCGTGATCTCTGCGAAGAATCGAGAGTAACGAGCGAACGGATCCGCCTCCCCCTCGTACTCCGTCGCCTGGCGGATGAAGGCATCGAGATTCAGGTCCTTCACCGGACCTCCTGCCATCCGCATGAGGGTACGGCAGAGGACGAGCGGCTCCCCGGTGACGATGGCGCTCGCCCGATCCGATGTGAGCTCGGCCGCTCGCGACCACTCGAGGAGGGCCAAGTAAAGGGCCACAAGTGGTACGCCCGCGAGCGGCATGGTGCGTATGACCCCGCCAAGGATCATCTGGACCAGCTGGAACGTCGTCGTCAGCCCCACATGGTCAGCGAGCACATGCCCCATCTCGTGTGCGAGCACCGCGCTCAGCTCGTCTTCGGAGTAGGAGCCGACGAGCCCCGAACTCACTAGCGTGACCGGCTCGTTGGCGCCGATCGTGAGTCCGCTCCCCACTGGTTCCTGGGTCACATAGAGCCTGGGGCACCGCTCGATGTCGAGCACGTTGGCGCAGCGGCGCTGGAGAGTCCATACGGCGGGCAGCTGTTCGTCACCGAGCCGCACCGCATTCCCGAGGAGCAGTTGGCGCAGCCTGCGCTCGTAGCCGTGCTCTGTCAGGAGCTTCACGACCTTGTCGAGCCCCGGCACCGTGCGGATCGCTGCTGTCGCCGCGCGATCTGCCGGGTGAGCGAAGCCCTGTGCGCTGATCCCGGGGTACTCGACTGTGACCTCGACCGCCACCGTCACCGCCTCCCTCCTGAGGGTGCTCCCTGTCTAGCGTCTTGGCGCTACGTGTGCAGGGCGACAGCTGGGTAGAGGGCGCGGGTCACCCAGGTGTGCATATCGCTCTCCCGCCAAGGGCCACTCGTGCGTGCCCTGTCACAAGCAATACCGGACGGAATGAGCGAGCTATTCTTCAAGTCGCGGCCCTCCTCAAGCCGGTCGAGAACGGCATCACTCGAGGGCCCGCCATACGCGGCAGACCGAGAGGTGCATAGATCGATGGTGCCGCGTCGAAGTCCGGGTCGTCAGGTCTTGCGCTAGAACTGTTAGACACTGGCGTGTCATCGAGTGTCGGCTGACGACAAACACGTGCAGTGACAAAGTCAGCCAGGACAACCCTAGCGGCGCAGGCGGTCCAGTTCGCGACGATCTCTCTTCGTCGGGCGGCCCGTACCGCGTCCACGTGCAAAGACGAGGTCCTTTCGAGCTTCAGCCGGAGGACTGTGGTCGATCAGGCACTCGGTCGCCTGGGAAGCCCCTACCCGCTTGTCGATGACCCGTAGGACCTCGAGAATCCGGCTCCGGCCGTGCAGGTGAGCTTCCACCCGGTCTCCCGCCCTCACCTGGGAAGCCGCCTTGGCAGAGGAACCGTTGACACGAACGTGGCCGGCGCGACAAGCGTCAGTGGCCGCCGAGCGCGTCTTGTACAGCCGGACGGCCCAGAGCCACTGGTCCACCCTGGCGGACTCCATGGGCACGATCTTCCCACCACCTCTTGTGCACGGTCATGCCGCGGTCTCAGCTGGCTCGCCGCTTATGAAGCCCAGCCCGGATCGCGGCGCTCTATGAGGAACGGGCCGTGATGGTCTCGCGAGGTAACGGTGGGCCGCGACGCGATCCGTTCGCCGTGGGAGAAGGTGCTGGCGAGCGCGCCACGATTCGAGCAGGAGTCGCCGCCGCCGCGGCCGACACTCATGAGTGGCGACATCGATCGGGCGGCGAGTGGTGAGGGCACTAGCCGCGCCCGGACTTGCTGTTGACGACGACGGGTCGGCTGGTCGGGTACAGGCAGCTATATCGCTTCCCGCATCGACCGGCTGGATCAGCGCCTTACCGCGAGACAGTCGCCGCACCGCCTCTTGGGTGTCACTCGTCGAGTCCTCGGGTCGAGTCGAGCGCGTGGGCGAGCAGGTGTCGAGCGTCGTGAAGACGGCCCTGACGGACGAGGTCAGGGAGCGGACCGTCGAGCAAGGCAGCCCAGTCGACGTGCTCGGTGGATCGTCCACGCTGGCGCAAGTCATGGCGAGCTTCAGCGAGCAGGCCGGCCAGGGCTGCCAGCCCGGGCCCCACGGTGGTGGCGATCCGACGCCGTAGCCAGGTGGCCAACGCCGGACTGGTGCCGCCCGTGGCCACCGACACGGTGACCGGCCCGTCTCGGTGCACGGATGGCAATAGGAAGGTGCAGTTGTCGAGGTCGTCGGCACTGTTGACCCACACCCCTGCGGCCTCGGCGTCGTCGTGAACGGCGCGGTCTACGTCGGGCACACCTGTGGCGGTGATGACGAGGCGGTAGCCGGCGGCCTCACCGGGCCGGTAGGGACGGAGTTGCACGTCGAGTGGGGGACTTTGGTTGGCGTTCGGTCTACTCTGCGCCGCCAAGATGGCTAGAGCGGTGCGCACTTCGGGTGCCACGACAGTCACGGCGGCCTGGCAGTGCAGGAGGGCCAAGATCTTTCGTGCGGCTATGGCGCCACCGCCCACCACCAGGCAGGGGCGACCGGCCACGACCAGCCCCACCGGATACAGGGGAACGTCGAGGCCCGTGGTCAGCTGTCGAGGGCTCATTGCCGAGTGGCGGTGGCCATCACTGGTGCGCCCATCATCCCGGCAGCCACCGTCACAATGGTCGTCTCGTCGATGACCGCGAAGCTGCCCGTCACCCGGTTGACGCGGTAGGGATCGACCGCAAGGGGGGAAGCGGCGGCGAAGCGAATGACGCCGATGTTGTTGTTGGCCAGCCAATCGGCTGCGCCGAGCTCGAGTGTGCCGACGTCGAGGCGCGACTCGACGTCGAGGACGAGGGCGGGCGTTACGCGGGTGGTGTGCTTCAGCCGGAATCGCTGGCCAGCCTCCACCGGTCGGTCTCCGAACCAGCAGACGGTGGCCTCGAACTCCTGGCACGGCTCGGGCGCCGTGTCCACCGGGGCGATCAAGTCGCCGCGCGACACGTCGATGTCGTCGGCCAGCGAGACTGTCGCCGAAAGGGAAGGGATTGCCGCTTCGATCGGTCCATCGAAGGTTTCCAGCTCGGCGACGGTGCTCCGCTGTCCGCCGGGAAGGATGACCACCTCGTCGCCGCGCCTAAGGGTCCCGCCGCTCACCATGCCGGCGTAGCTGCGTCCGCCGCCCGGCCGGCGCAGCACCCACTGTACGGGCAGGCGGGCGCCGGAAGCACCCTCGGCGGCCCACACTGCGGCCGGGGCCTCCTCGAGGGCCGAGAGAATGGTGGGACCGTCGTACCAGGGCGTCTCGGGCGAAGCGTTGACCACGTTGTCGCCGGTCAGCGCCGACACCGGTACGGCGATGACCGACTCGACGCCCAGACGGCGCGCCAGCACGTGCACATCTGCGACCACCGAGTGGTACGCGGCTTCGTCCCAGCCGGTGAGGTCCATCTTGTTGACCGCCACCAGCAGGCGCCGCACGCCCAGAAGGGCGGCGATGCAGCAGTGGCGCCGGGTCTGTTCGCGCAGGCCGGTGGTGACATCCACCACCACCACGGCCAGATCCGCCGTGGAAGCGCCCGTGACCATGTTCCGCGTGTACTGGATGTGCCCGGGGCAGTCGGCGATGACGAACTTGCGTCCCGGAGTTGCCGCGTAGCGGTAGGCGACGTCGATCGTGATGCCCTGCTCGCGCTCAGCACGGAGCCCGTCGGTGACAAATGCCAGATCGACGCCGTCCACCCCGTGCCGCCGACTGGCCGCGGCCAGGGCCTCGAGTTGGTCGTCGAAGAGCTGCCTCGTGTCATGCAGGAGACGGCCGATCAGGGTCGACTTGCCGTCGTCGACGGATCCGATGGCGGCGAAGCGCAGCAGCTCGGAGCCGGTGCCCACCCCCGATCGCGGCGAGGACGCTCCCACCTCAGAAATAGCCCTCCCGCTTGCGGTCCTCCATGGAGGAATCCGAGAACCTGTCGTCGGCGCGCGTAGCACCTCGCTCGCTCACCCGCGATGCGATGACCTCTGAGATGATCTGGTTCAGGGTGGTCGCCGCGGAACGCACGGCGCCGGTGCAGGTGGCGTCGCCCACTGTCCGGTAGCGGACGGTGGTGTGCTTGACCTCCTCGTCGGGTTTCGGGGCCACCCACTCCGACACGGCCAGCAGCATGCCGTCGCGTTCCAGCACCGGGCGCTTGTGGGAGAAGTAGATGGACGGCAACTCGATGTGCTCGCGCGCGATGTACTGCCACACGTCGAGCTCCGTCCAGTCCGACAAAGGGAAGGCGTGGAGGTGATCACCAGGTCGGACCTGGCAGTGATACAGGTGCCAGAGCTCGGGGCGTTGGACGCGCGGATCCCACTGCCCAAAGGCGTCGCGAAGCGACAGGACCCGCTCCTTGGCGCGCGCCTTGTCCTCGTCGCGCCGCGCGCCCCCGATGCAGGCATCGAAGCCGTGTTCGGCGATGGCGTCCAGGAGAGTGACGCTCTGGAGGCGGTTGCGCGAGCCACCCGGCCCCGGGTCGGCCACCCGGCCCCGGTTGATCGAGTCCTGCACCGATGCCACCACCATCCGCTCACCGAGCGCCTCGATCCGCCGGTCGCGAAAGTCGATCACCTCGGGGAAATTGTGACCGGTATCGACGTGCATGACCGGGAACGGGAAACGTGCGGGGCGGAATGCCTTCTCGGCCAAGCGGAGCAGCACGGCGGAGTCCTTGCCACCGCTGAACAGCAGGACGGGGCGCTGGCATTCGGCCGCCACCTCGCGCATCACGAAGACGGCGTCGGCTTCCAGCAGGTCAAGGTGGCTTGGGGGGTTGCCCGAGCGCTCGGGCCTGCTCGCGCCCTCGGTGATGCGCGGGTCGATCGTGGCTGTCATCGGCCGTAGCGCTCCTTCCAGCGGCGAGGTTCGCCGACCGAGGTTGCCGAATAGGAAAAGTTCTAAACTCTGATCGGAATAGTCAGCTATGGTACCGCGGCGGACGGAGGGTGCACACGGGCGCCCGCGTTGCGACGGTCTAGGGCCACGAGCCCGCCGCAGAAGGGAACGAACATGGTGGTAAGCGGCAAGGCGAGCATCGATCCCTGGGAGCTGGCCATGTGCTCCGTGCAATTCGAGTGGGCAGGGGCTGGCGAGCTGAACCCTCTCACCACCAGGACCGACGGCGACATCGACGCCTGCGGCGCCGACTACGGGTTCCCAGTGCATCCCCTGACGACCCAGGGGTACCGCTCGATCGGCCGCAGGCCTGTCGCTCGTGCCGTGGGCCCGGGGGAGGAGGCTCACGCGGGCCTCTGGGCCGGGACGGACAAGACCAAGTGCGGGCTGCACACCTGAGATGTCCCGCAATCCGGGCAGCCCCTTCGGCGTGGAGCTCCGTGGTGAGGCACGGGCCGTGCGCTTCGTGCGCCCCTATCGCACAGTCAACAAGTTGAACCAGGTCGAGCGATGGAAGCTAGACCGCGACCCCCTGGAGGTCGCCGACGCCGTCATCCATGAGTATTCGCGGCGCGGGGTGAAGGCCATCGACGAGGTCGCGGGCGAGCAGGAGCGACTCAAGTGGGTCGGGCTCTATCCTCAGCGCCAAGGCGGCGACGCCTTCATGCTGCGCGTGAAGGTCCCCGGCGGCGTGCTCACGTCCGAGCAGGCTCGGCAGATCGGCATCGTCGCCGAGGCCCACGGCGAGGGCCCCGATGAAAGTGCCGTGTTCGGCAACCGCTACGCGGATCTGACGACGAGACAGGACATCCAAATCCACTGGCTGCATATAGGCGACATCCCGCAGGTCTGGCAACGCTTCGCCGACGTGGGGTTGACCACTGTTCAGGCCTGTGGCGACTCGGCGCGCAACGTGGTCGGCTGCCCGGTCTCTGGTGTGGACGCCGACGAGGTATTCGACGCCCAGCCGGTCGCTCTTGCCATCTCGGAGTTCTTCACCGGCAACCGCGACTATGCGAACTTGCCCCGCAAGTTCAAGATCAGCGTGACGGGATGCGTGGAGGACTGCGCCAAGGCCGAGATCCAGGACGTCGGCTTGTGGCCAGCTCGCTCCGGCGACGGCACCCTCGGCTTCAACGTGCTGGTCGGCGGCGGCCTGTCCGACGGAGAGCGCATGGCTTCCGACATCGACGTATTCATCCGCCCGGACCAGGCGGTAGAGCTCACTCGCGGGATCGCCCAGGTGTTCGGCGAGCTGGGCAACCGGGAGAACCGCGGCCTGGCCCGCATGCGCTACCTGGTGGAGGAGATCGGCCCGGAGGAGTTCCGGGCCGAACTGGCGGACCGCACAAGCTTCTTGTTGACACCGGCCGGCGAGGCCCTCACCCGTCGCTACCGCGGCGATCACGTAGGGGTGCACCCCCAGCGCCAGGTGGGCCTGTTCGCCGTCGGCTGCTCGGTCCCGGTCGGTCGGATGACGGGAGTCGAGCTGGTGGAGGCGGCGCGCTTGGCTCAGACCTATGGCGATGCTCAGATCCGCCTGGGCACCGACCAGAACTTCGTCCTCACCGGGGTGCCTGAGGGCAGGCTCGGCGATTTGCTGGACGAGGGGCTATTGCAGAAGTTCTCACCGAACCCCGGACCCTTCGAGCGCGGCGTCGTGGCTTGCACGGGCAGCGAGTTCTGTCGCTACGCCGTGGTCGAGACGAAGGAACGGGCCGTGCAGTGGGCCCGTTGGCTCGATCACGAGCTGGCCGCGCAGAGCGTGGCCCTTGGCACGGCGCCCAGCACCGGGTCTGTCGGTGCGTCCCACAAAGCGGGCGCGGTCATCCGGATGCACTTCTCCGGGTGCTCTGCTTCGTGCGCCCAGCCCCAGATCGCCGACATCGGGTTTAGGGGTGAAACGGCACACGTGGATGGACGCATAGTCGAGGCCGTCGACATCGGTCTGGGCGGGTCACTTGGCACCGACGCCGGCTTCATCGACTGGGTGGAGAACGCCCGCCCCGTCGACGAGGTACCCGCCGCGCTCCTGCGCCTGTTGCGTCGCTACCGCGACGAGCGGCGGCCAGGCGAGCCGTTCGTCAACTGGGCCCGCCGTACCGACAACGGCGAGCTGCGCGCCACGCTGAGCGGTGTCGACGTCGATCCTCTCGTCGCCGGCTCTCTGGAAAGCCGAACCCCCGGCACGGGGCGCTCCGGCGAGTCGCCCGGGCTCGACGTCGGTTCCCTGGCCGGCAAGCAAGCATCTGACCCATCCACCACGAGGACGGTCCCGTGAAGGGTTTTGCAATCCGTGACCGGATGAACGGCGTGGAGGAGCCTCCTGGAAAGACCTGGTTTTGGGAGCTTGCCGCGGGTGTGATCGACGCCGGTCGGTGCGTTCAGTGCGGCTCGTGCGTCGCCGCCTGCCCGTCGAACTCCATCGGGGTGAACGAGGACACAAACCTTCCCGAGCTGGTGAAGATGTGCACTGGCTGCTCGCTGTGCTGGGACTTCTGCCCCCGTGGTGGTCTCCGCTATGAGTCGCTGTGGCCACCGTCAACGTCGGTGGCCGATCCCGAGGACCCTGCGATGTCGGCGCGGTCCGACGAGGCCAGCGTCTCATGGAAGCTGACGGGCGGGCCTCCCGGTGACGGGCTCGGTGCCGTTCTCGACGCCTACGCAGCTCGGGCGGGTGCCAAGGCAGACGACGCCCAAGACGGTGGCGTCGTGACTGCCCTCTTGATCGCCGCGTTGGCAGGCGGCGACATCGACGGAGCCGTGGTTTCGAAGCCCAGCGACGACCCCGACACGCCGTGGAAAGGCGTGGCTACCGTGGCCACCACGGCTAGCGAGGTGGTCGCCGCTGCCGGCAGCTTCTACAACCAGACCATGGCGCTGTCTTCACTCGATCTGACCGACTATGAGCTGCCGTCGCGCCCTCGGCTGGCCGTGGTCGGTACCCCCTGTGAGATCCAAGGCCTGCGGGCCATGCAGGCGCGACCGTGGTCCACCGGCGTACACCGGGTGGACACCGTCGTTCTGGCGATCGCTCTCCTGTGCACGAAGAGCTTTGACTACGAGGCGCTGATATTGCGGGAGCTGCGCGACAAGCGAGGTCTGGATCTGGGGCGGGTGTCCAAGATGGACGTCGTCCATGGGCGCATGATCGTGGAGTACCGCGACGGGCAGATTGCAGTCGATGAGCCGATCAAGGACTTCCACGGGGCAGCGTTGAAGGGGTGCGACGAGTGCGCGGACTTCCTTGGTCGCGCCGCGGATCTGTCGGTCGGCAGCGTCGGTGTTCCAGGCGGCTGGTCCAGCGTGTTGGTTCGCTCCGAAGCGGGCCGTCGGGCCATGGCGCAGGCCCGAGGTCAGCTCGACCTGCGCCCGCTCGATGACCGTGCCGCCCTGCTGCGCCTCGATGCCCTTGACAAGCGGATCGCGCAACAGAGCCTGCAGCGAAAGCTCGACCCCGATGCGCCCCTGTTCATCGAGTTCGCCGAGCATCTGGGCAACTACGAGGGCACCGACCGAGCACTGGTGGTGCATAGCCGATGAGCACCGCTGGGCGACCCTCCTCCGACCCCGTCGCACTCCTCGCCGACCTGGGCATCCCCGCCGAGCCCGACGAGCTGCGTCGGCTGCGGTGTCGCAGCGTCCTCGACGGGGAACCGTGGGAGCCCGCCGCAGCCTCTGACGTCGGCAGCTTGCTGTGGGAGCACTGGGGCCGGACATTGCAGGTGGCCGGTATGGATGGCGAGGCGTTCACCGCTGTCTTGGTGGGGTACCGACGGGAACTGTGGTTGTGGATGATCGGGGAGAGGCAGTGGGAGCCCGCCATCACCGGGCTGGTCGGCCGGGTGCGGCGTCGGCTGCCCCCGGTCTCCTGAGCCCGAGCCATGCCGTCGGCGACCCGGACCCACCGCCCGGAGAGTGCTTCCCCGCCGCGGGTGTGCCGTAAGGGCTCCCCTTGGCGACCAGCGAATTTCTCGACCGCGGACCCGATGCCATATCGAATGGTCGCGGTCCTCGACGGGATGGTCGACGCGCTCACGGTGAGCGTGGCCGGGTGTCGGGTCGACGGCCCACGCCGTGAGACGGTGGCAGACAGTGTCTGGGCGGCGACTGCTGGCGGAGCCGCATTCAGTTCCATCCGGTCGGCCGTGAGCGAGGCGTTCGAGCAGCTTCGCCTGCTCGGAACGACGTGGGACGCGAGTTGTGCTTGTCTTCGCGACACGCGCGACGGTGGCACCTCGCGCACGGTGGGCAGACCGGAGTGACCGTCTACCTAGTCGGCGCTGGCCCGGGACATCCCGAGCTCATCACGGTCCGTGGGGCGCGGTTGCTCGCGAGCGCCGAGATCGTCGTCCATGATCGACTCGCCGCACCGCTGCTCGAGCACTGCTCATCCGGTACCGAGCTCGTCGACGTGGGGAAGCAGCCGGGCTCGGCACCTGTGCCGCAGAGCGAGATCAACACGCTTCTCGTCGAGTTGGGACGCCGCCGTGAGCGAGTTGTGCGTTTGAAGGGCGGCGACCCCTTCGTCTTCGCCCGTGGTGGGGAAGAGGTTGCCGCGCTACGCGCGGCCGGAGTCCCATGTGAGGTGGTACCGGGAGTCAGCTCGGCGCTCGCCGCTCCGGCAGCGGCAGGTGTCCCCCTCACGGTTCGACGCGTCGCCAGCTCCTTCGTCGTGTTGACCGGTCACGAGGGATCCGCCGAGATTCCCGAGGAGCGCTGGCAAGCGCTGGCACACCTTGGGGGGACGATCGTCGTGCTCATGGGTGCGCGACGCATCAGTCGCATTGCAGGGCGTCTACTCGCGGCTGGCCTGTCAGCCGAGACTCCCGTCGTCGCTGTGCGAAGCGCGACGACCGAACAACAAGAGATCCGGCGCACGACGCTCGGAGCACTCGATTCGCACGCCATCGGCGCGCCGGTGGTATTCGTCATTGGCGAGGTGGCCGGCCTTCACCCAGTCGGGCCGACGCCGTGAAGGACCAACGGGAACAGCCGCGAGCAGGCGGATAACGGAGGGCTGGTCCTGAGGGCGATTCCGATCCCGAGACACGAGACCTCGGATCCGTGGCTCCGGCCGGGGACGAATCAGCGGGTGAGGATCTTGAACGCGAGATGGCGACCCCGGCTCTGCCCGAGGGCAAGGGCGAACCACAGGCGGGCGACCATGTCGACTAGGTGGAGCTGGTCGAGACCTCCAACCTGGACCGGGCGGAGGCCCACATCCGCGATGAGCGCTTCAACGAGTACGCCAGAGTCACCGCCTGGCCCACACCAAAACAGGTCGGCCGGAGTGCCGTCGAAGTCGGGGTCGGCGAAGTTCTCCCACCCGACTGAGTTGAACGCCCGCACCGCGATTGCCCCCGGTGCATAGTGGGTGAGGGCGGCAATGTTGTTCATCTCCCCGGGACCGAGGTTGTTGGTGGCGTCGATGACGATCTTGCCGTTGAATGCGGTGCCGAGAGCCTCCGCCACGGCGGGGACGGCGTCACCGGGAAGGGCGACCAAGACCACCTGGGCAGCGGAGACGGCGTCGAGGTGGGTGGCGGTACGCGCCCCAACGCTGGCGGCCAGCTCACGTAATGCCGGCGCGTCGGGTCGCCGGCTCGCGAGGCTGACCTGGTGGCCGGCGACGGCCCACTTGCGAGCGAGCGTGGCACCGATGTTGCCGGCGCCAAGCACAGCGATAGTGGTCACGGTGGGTCTCCTTCGGTCATGAATCGGTGCAGCGGATGGCGATCTCAATCTCGTCGAACCGGCCAGAGAAGCTCTGGTCGCTGACCGGGCGCTTCGTGCTCGATATCCAGCGACTCATACCGGCGGCCGCTCCTTTATCGAACGATCGGAAGGGGCAGGCGCTACCGGAG
>JBELAS010000002.1:0-18670 GCA_049508615.1 Acidimicrobiales bacterium | reverse complement strand
CACTGCTCGAAGAGCTTCGCGGCGCGCGGGCTTCGCCTGGCAGCGACCAAGAATCCGCACACGAGGGCTACGCCAAGGACGACCGCCAGGTAGATCACAGGGTGCGGCACGTCTTCGCGCACCTTCGTGAACAGCCTCCCCCCAGTGGAGCCCGCAGCCCAATTCACGCCTGAGCTGTCCGTGCTGTGGATGAGCAGCCCCAGCGGAACCAGCAGTACCACGAGTCCGAACGCCGATACGACGACACGGCGCCAAGGCACGCGGTTCGGTCCCGCGAAGGCGAGAGACGCGCCATGGCCGAGCGGCACCAGAGCCGCCCAGAAGTTGGCGTACGCCGCAAGTGCCGACACGACGACGTACGCCGCCCACACCACCCGTCTGGATCCCGGTCTCAACGCGCGCACGAACAGAAGCGATGATCCAGTCACGAGCATCAGGCTGAGCGCGTAGCCCCGGGCCTCCTGGGCGAACTGGACTACAATCGGGTCAACTGCGAGAAGCAATCCACATATCAGCGCGACCCTACGGCCGAACAGCTCGCTGGCAAGAGCCACGACTAGTGCGAGGGTACCGATGCTCGCGATGACCGAGACGCTACGGAGGACTGCCTCGCCATGACCTAGATGAGCCCAGGCCCGCAGCACGGTGTAGTACAACACCATGTTGGCTTCGCGGTGCGTGACGGTGTTGGTGAATTGTCGCCACGTCGACTTCGCCAAGCTTGCGCTGACCGACTCGTCCAGCGAGAGACTCCCGCGTCCTACGAATGCGAAGCTCGCCGCGGCCCCGACCAAGAGGACCAGGGCGTAGGCCGCTGCCGGCACGCTTGCCCGTGAGCTATCCGCCAGGGCGCCGTGGTCCTGAGGCTCCGGCGTTCGGTCGGGATCCCACCGGGCAGGCGGAGCCGGCAGGACCGAGGTCATTCGGAAGATGCCACCTCGTCGAGCGTCGGATTCTCGATTCGCCACGACCGGAGATCTTTCTGCTTATCGGGGTGCTCGACGCGACGACTCGCGACAGCTACGGCTTGGCCCGAAGGGAAGGCAAGGGGTTCGGCGTCGTCAAGACCCTGCGCGACGACCGTGGCAGATGCAACCGAGGATGCTCGGCTCCTTTGTCGCGAAAAGGCGTCACGCACCACCGCGGAGAATGTCTGGAAAAGGATGACCACGTCACGCCAGAACGACCAGCTCTCGATGTATCGGTTGTCAAATCTCGCCCGTTCGTCAATGGACGTGTCACCGCGCAGACCGTGCACCTGCGCCAAGCCGGTGAGCCCTGCAGGGACACGATGGCGAGCATCGTAGTGGGCTACCTGACACTTGAAGTGCTCCACGAAGAAGGGACGCTCCGGGCGAGGCCCCACCAGGGACATGTCACCCCGGATGATGCTCCAAAGTTGCGGGAGCTCATCCAGGCTCAGCCGTCTCATCAGGTTCCCGAGCTTCGTGACGTGATCACCGTGAGCCGTCCACTCGGCGTCCGTGCCGTCGTGGACGTACATGGTACGGAACTTGAGCACGTCGACAAGTGCACCGTGCAGACCGACACGCTTCTGGTGGAAGTGGACAGGACCGGGGCTGGACACCTTCACGGCTAGCGCTAGCAATCCGTAGAGGGGGGACAGCACCACGAGACCGAGGCCCGCCACCGCCACGTCGAGGACTCGCTTTCCGAACCATGGCCACCTGCGTAGCCGCGACCTGCGCAGACGAACCAGCGGAATGCCCCAGACGTCGTCCACGTCCTTACCGTCGACCGCCACACCGAGCTCGAAGAACCTCGGCAGGACGTGGATGTTCACCGATGCGTCCTCGCAGGCACGGATCGTCTCCAACATCTCCGACTCGCGAGTAGCGCCGAACGCGACCACCACCCGGTCGATGCGTTCCTCGGAGAGCACCAAGCGCAGGAGTTCCACCCTGCCGAAGAGTGGGAGGGGTAGTTCCTCCCCGTCCACATTGTCCAAGAACCCCACTGGACGCAATCCGTACTCGGGATGCTGCTCGAGCAAGGAGCTGAAGGTCACACCCGTCTGACCCGCGCCCACGATGAGCGTGCGCTCGGCGAGGAGACCGCGCGACCGCATGGACCTGATCAGGCTGTAAGAGACGCTGTGGAGGAAGAGCACGGTCACGGCCGCGAACAAGGCGGCTTCCGCCACAGCCGTCGAGGTCGCCGTACGAGCGAGTGCCAGGACGACAAGGGGCGCAGTCACACATGCCACGAGTGAGCGGGCCTCGCGAACAACGCTCGGAGTCACCCTGACTTCGTAGTGTCCGTAGGCAACCAGAAGCCCGACCGCGGCAACCGGGAAGCCCCAGACCCACCAGAGCGCAGACCTCGGCACGAGCAGTGCCGCCACCGCCACCAGAGCGGCCAGGTCGATCCCTGCGAGAGCGGCCATCACCGCTCGTGGGGTAACGCGCGATCGCACTCTGACCATGACCCGCTGTGGGCTTGTGGTGGTCAACCCCGGGTGGTAGGTGAACCCGATCGCCATTGCGACCACACCGTCCTGTCGGCCGGCACGAATCCAGTGATTGTGGCCGCCGTCGCGGCGACGTTGGTGCGGCGACGACGACGGACGAGCAAGCCACCGATCAAGATGGCTCCGCCCCCGATCGCGGCCAGCTGCTCGATGTCAGCGCCGGTGAAGGGCAGACCGTCGGGTCCGTCCGACGACGCCGAGGTGGCCGGCGCTACGGGCTCGCTCGCAAGGCTGTCGCCCGACGGGGTGCCGCCCACGTAGCAGGTCGAAGACGCTGCACAGGTAGACGACGACGCAGTCGAACTGGCGAGCGCGGCCGTGGGCGCCATCACGGCCGCGGCCACTGCCCCTACCCCGAAGGTCGACACCGCGAGACCGGTGCCGAGAAGGAACTTCCGAGCCTTCCCTACGTGCTTGGTCTTCACGTCGTCACCCCTGCCGCTACGCGTGCAGGTCCACCCGTACGAGCCCACCATTTGCTTGCCGTACCTTTCGTTTAGTCCGTTCCCTAATTATGGTGGCACCCTATCATCCCAGCCACTACGCATAACCAACATTTGACCAACTACTCCCAGGTTAGGCGGCAAAAACCTGACGACAGGGGGAAGGCACTCCGCATCGGAGCCGAGGGCTTCGATCACCAGGAGATCACGAAGGGCGATGCGTCAGTGGCGCTTCCGCCCGGGTAGGCCCACGCGACCGGGCTGAGGCGGGCCGAGGGGAGAACGGTCACGCTCCTGAGGACCGAGGGCAACTCGAAGTGCACGACAACCTGCATGCTCTCCCCTTCGGTCACGTCCACGGGGCTCACCACGAGCCACGTCGGTCCCTCGGCACCCTGGACGGCGAACGGGGGTCTTCCCTCCACCTGCACGTGGGACGAGCCTGCCGGCAGGTTGAGCGCCAACAGGCCCACGTACTCGCCGTAAACGGTCCCGAGGCCTGGATACGGACCAGCAATGAATTCGGACTGGCCAGGTGGAGTCTGGTTGTCGAGGTCGACAGTGAGAGTCGCGTCGGTGTTGTCGCCCTTCGAGAGGCGGAGCCCCACACGCACGTCGAGGTACTGGTCAAGCTTGTTCCCTCCGCGGTTTATGACCGCTGCCAGAAGTGAGCTCGGCGACAGCTGGCCCGCCACTTCTCCCTCCCTCCAAGCCGCTTCCGCCGCAGGATCCCTCGACCACAGAAGGATGTGCCGTCCGCTGGCGGAGGCCGTCATCGCGTCGGCGAGCGTCTTCATATCGAGCGGCTCGCCCTCCAGCGCGTCGAACGCGCTGTGAGCCAGAGCCCCGAGCTCGTCCTGGCGGGCCTGCTGCGCCTGCCCCTGTGCGCCCGTATCGGTCAGACCGGCGTACTGGTCGTGGGTGAGAAACCGCACGACGTCGTCGGAGCTGACGATCCGGCCGTCGTCGAGCGTGACCGGTCCGGTCACGTCCAGGAACTGCTGAAGAGCCTGGACGTCGACCGCCATCACCCCGTCGACCTGCTCACCTGTTACGGCCTCCCACATGCGGGCCGCCAGAGGCCCGTTCACGTCGAACTGCGGGGTGAGACCGAGGTTGCGCCAGTCGACACCCGGAAGCAGCCCTCCCCAGCGCGCCTCGAGATCGCCTCCCACCGGCACAGTCCCCGGAGCGAGGCTGAGCTGTACCGTGGGGACCAGACCGCTCAGCTGAACTCGGCCGTCGTCGGTGGTCAGCAGACCGGCCTCCAAGAAGGCGCCCGAACCAGCGCGCATCTCGGCGGGATTCGCCATGAGAACGAGGTAGCTCTGCGGACCTTGGAGGATGCCCGCGGTCGCTTGTGCCACCGCGGCCGCGTGCACCAGCCTCGTACGAACCTCTTCCACCTGGCGCACGAAGTCCGCCCGCTTGTGGGCGAGAGGCGAGAACAAGGCCTCCGCAGGACCGGTGTCGATCCTCCCCAATTCGCCGTTCGTAGTGGTCGCGAGGCTCGCCAGCCGCCGGAGGGCCGTCACGCGATCGGGTCCGCCCTCGTGCGCTGCATCGAGAACCCCATGCACCTGGTCCATCGCGGAGATGCCGATTTGCGTGGTGCGTTCCGCAGCCGTCGACAGGTCCTGCACCGATCTCAGCTGCCGCCCGATCACGGGCACTATCTCCAGCGGGACCAGGAGCGGCGAGTGCAGCAGACCCTCGGAAGAGGAGAAGTCGATTCGTGCAGCGCGAAGCGGCGCGAGCGCCTCCTGAGACACGAGATCCGATGCGGAAAGACGACCCTTCGCCTGCTGCACCTGGCTCATGCCATGGCCGGCGTCGAGCAGTCCCAGAACGAGAACGATCCCTGCACCCACGATCCACACCACGACCAGCCCGATCAGGGCAAGGAACACAGTGCGCCTTTGGCGAAGACGCCGCCGCAGCCAACCGGTTCGCTCCAATGCGCCCAACCCCGTCGAGCGTGGATGTACGCCCGAGCTGCTGCCGGCCGACGGTGCAGAACCTGGTCGCGAGTTGCTCAAGGCGCCGGAGCGATCAGGATCAGGAGACGGCCGACCAGATCGCGCAGCTCTTCACCGGTGGCACGGACCTTTGCCGGCCCGCCCCCGATGGGATCCTCGACGTCATCGGTGGGCGACCAGCTCAACAGGTATTCGCGGCGGCGGCCGGCACCCGCCGCCTCCAGCCAGTCGGACAGGGCCTGTCCCCGCGTACGCGCGCCGAGCGCCTCTCCCCGTCGTACGAGCTCCTTCAACGTGAAACTGTGTGACCAAGCCGAAGGGTCAAGTAGCACGGCCTCACGAACGTGCTCGCGGGCCATACCCAACAGGAGGTCGGCACGGTGCACGGCCTCGGCGTCGAGCAGACGGCTCCGGTGGGCAGACATGTCGAGCCCGTCTGTGCCGATCACGTCGAGGACATTCGGAGATACTGCCCGATCTCCTTCCAGGGTGCCGGCTGACTCCACCGTGATGTCAAGACCCTGGTCACGGACCATCGCGCCAAGGAACGCCTGTGCCATGGGCGATCGGAAGACGTTGCCGGTGCACACGAAAAGGATGTTCGTTCGAGACACGTCTACCTCTGGGCCTCATCGTCTTCGGAACTGCTGCAGCGGCCGATACCTCCGTGTACAGACCGTCGGAGGCCGTCCACCATCCGGCCCCAGGGCGCACTTGACGCCTCCGGGCGCCATAGTCACGCCAAGCTCGTCGGGCTTGATCGGGCTCGATCCCTGGATGTTAGGTCGGGTCCGCCGCCAGCTCGGACGCAGCTCTGCGGGCAGCGCGCTCGCAAGCGCTCGCCAGGTCGCCACCCTGTTCGACCTGCTCGACCGCCCATGGCCCGAGCGGTCGCTCGGGGGCAACCCCGGCTGTGACGAGAGGCATTCCGTGGTGCAGCGCGCAGATGACCCCGAATTCCGACTGTACGAGGCTCCCGAGCGGGCGAGCCCGGACGCTGGCCACCACGTCGAAACCCGCGTCGAGCGGGCAGGTGCGCCCTTCGATCAGGGCGTTGCAGGGAAACGGGGGCTGCCCCGGCTCGTGACAGCGAAGCACCGAGCATCCCGCCGCCTCGATGGTGGCTGCCGCCTGCTCGATAGCCCAGTCGTGGGTGCCGACCACGAGGACTCGGGCCCTCGGGATCTGTCCCAAGGACAGACCGGTGTCATCCAAGCCCTCGTCGGCACTCCGGTTCCTGCGGGTCGCGGGATCCGCCATGCGCTCAGTGTGGACTGCTCAAGACACTGCCTGCCCCACAAGGAGCCAACATGCCATCAACTAGACCGCCCTGAAGCATCCGCCACTTCGTCGATCGCAGGGAACCACATGGTGAACGTCGCGCCGGTGCCAGGAGAGGTGTCGACGCTCATGCGGCCACCGGCATGGGTGACGATCGCGTGCACCGCGAAGAGCCCCAGGCCTGTCCCACGGCCCTCTGGCTTCGTCGAGAAGAATGGCTCGAAGCAGTGCTCGGCTGTCTGCTCGTCCATGCCCTCGCCCGTGTCGGTGGCAGTGAGAGCCACGAGCTTCCCCGACACAGAGCCCACCTCCCCGGAGCGGTGCTCCGGTTCGACAACGCGCGTGCTCAAGAGGAACGTTCCCCCTTCGGGCATGGCGTCACGCGCGTTGATGGCGAGGTTCAGCACTGCCCGCTCGAGGTCCGCCGGACCGGCGAGGATGTATGCGTCGCTCTTGGCCGGCGCGAGCTCGAGCTGCACGTCCTCTCCTAGGACGCGCCCGAGCATGGGCAGCATCGAGGACAGCTCAGCGTTGAGGTCCAGCACCGCGGGTTCCACCTCACGACGACGGCCGATCGCCAGTAGCTGCGCGGTCAGGGCAGCTGCTCGCTGCCCTGCGCGCTGGATCGCCTCAACCTCCTCGCGCCACGACTCGTCCACGTCGCTCCGCCGCGAGAGCAGGTCGCTGGAACCGAGGATCACGGTGAGGAGGTTGTTGAAGTCGTGCGCCACGCCTCCGGCCAGGCGCGCCATGGCAGCAAGACGTTCGCCCTGGTGCATCTGCTCGAGCACGCGCCTGCGCTCGGTCACGTCCTCGGCCACGACCAGGATCCCACTCACCTGCCCCTCGTGGTCCAACAGCGGGGCGCTCGACACGGAGAGCTCTATCACCTGGTCACCCAGTCCTATCGCCCGGATGTCGGTACCTACCGACGCGACGGCGTGCGAGCTGCGGTCGAGCAGCTCCCTCCATACAGCCTGCGAGTCCGAGCGGACGGGCATCCGCCACGGGGTACGCGGTTCGCCACGGGAGCCCGGACTACCGAACAGCACGTCGGCGGCGTGGTTCCACCAGCGAGCGTCTCCGTTTACCGCGAGCTCGGCGATCGCGAGCGGGGAAGACTCCACCACGGCGCGCAGGCGGCGCTCGCTTCCACGCACCTCTTGGTAGAGGTGCGCGTTCACCAGTGCCACCGAGGCCATCTGCGCGAGAAGCACGAGCACCGACTCGTCCCCGTAACCGAAGCCACTCAGGAGAGCCCCGCCTACGGCGGTGCCAACCGAGGAGACGCCCTCCACGACGATGACCCGCCGGCTGTCGCCCACCGGGCCGGGAACCGGGACAGCGAGCCAGGGTTCGTCTGTGGAAGGGATCCGCGAAGGATCCATCGGTACCCCCTCGGGCAGCCCCTCGACATGCAGACGAGGCAGATCGTGCGGGTCATACGGGCGCTGGCCTAGTGCTGTTCCTGTCAGGCGTGCGCCGACTGATCGAAGTGGCCGGTCGAACTGAACGACGAGGTCGCATGCCTTCGGGACAACCGCGCCGAGCTCCTCGGGAGCGACCTCGGGTGAGGAGACGGCTGCGATCACCTCGCTCTCCTCGAGACTAGGAACGGTGCACACCGAGGCGCGCTCGACCCCCAGGACTCGCCGAGCGTGCTCAGCCAGCACCCCGAGGATCTCGGGCTCGGCCAAAGGAGCGTTCACTGCCAGCGCCGCTTCCATCAAGCGACGCAGCTGGTCGGCCCGGCCGGTGGCCGCCTCCTCGGCCTGCCGGCTCTCGCGCCACAGCAGCACCCGCTCGACGACCACAGCTACCCGATCGGCCAGACCATGTGCGGTCTGCAAGTCAGAGAGGCGATAGCCGCGACGGCCTGGAGCGGTGACGAAACTGAGAGCGCCGAAGGCGAGGCCCCTCACGTGCACCGGAACGATCACCATGGACTCGACCCCTGGCGTCGGAGCTACTTGCAAACGGCCGTCGGCAACGACGAGCGCACCCTCATGAGGCCTGCCGCCTCCAGGCGTGTTCGCCAGGACCTCGTGTCGGCCGCTCTCTATCACCCGCCTGACCAGAACGTCGCCTTCGGGATGACGATGAGCAGAGTCGGGTGAGTTGAAGCCTTCGCGGTCTCCGGCGGAGAGCCGGTGCACCTCACCTGCCTCGTCCACCAGGTCGACGGCGAACCAGTCGGCGAAGGCAGGCACCACCACCCCCACCAGGCGGGACAAGGCGTCGTCGTAGGACTCGAGGGCGTCCGCCATCTCGTCGCCCGCGCGGGCGAGCACCGAGAGGTGGAGGCGGGCGTGCTCAGCACCGAGCCTGCTTCGCCGCTCGGCCTCCTTCAACCTTGCCCGGTCGCGGTGCAAGAGGAGAAGAAGCGCGACCAGGGCAACGGTCACCCCCGCGAACAGCCACGCTAGGACAACCACCACAGGGCTTTCAGGCTACCCGAAGCGCCCTCCGAACAGGGCTTACACCACCGCTGAGGCACCCAGATCGGACGTCTTCTGGGCGTTCGCCACACTTTCCTCGAATCCGGCACGACTCCCTCCGATGCCGGGACGCAGCGCCCGTGACGATGACCCGACGACGATGACCCCACGTACGACAGCCGCGGTCGCGTGCGCCCAGGACGCACGATGCGGGCCCGGCTCGAGCGTACGCCGCCGCACGTGTGCCAGGTACCGCCTGCGTAGAGTGCCTCAAATCGGCGGGATGCTGATTCACCAGCGTGACAGGGTTCAAGGAGCCGCCCCGTCTGCAACTACGGGCCAGCCCGTTCTCCGTTGCGCACGATCACCATGTCCCCGGCCTGCACGCCGAGCACGGTGGCGGCCGAGCGCCGCCGGCACACAAGTGCCAGGTGCCCGTTCGAGTC
Organism: Acidimicrobiales bacterium; assembly: GCA_049508615.1. GTDB lineage: Bacteria > Actinomycetota > Acidimicrobiia > Acidimicrobiales > UBA8190 > Bog-564. The sequence continues at coordinate 9,592 of JBELAS010000002.1, read as the reverse complement.
GGCGATGAGCCCGACGGCGTCCCCCCGGGCGGCGTCCGGCTCCACGGCGGGCCCCGGTACCACCGCAGCCCCCTGGCTGGCGGCGAACGACGTCTCTCGTCGAGCCACGGCCGTGGCACGACCGGTGATCACCACCGGCTCCGTCCCCAGCCCGGCGACCACCGCGTCCGCGGGCCTGGCGGCCAGCTGCACGTTGCCGAAACGGTCGACCCACAGCACCTCGGCCTGGATCACACCCGGCTGCACCTCCAGCCGGGGAGCTGCTAGACGCACGAGGGTGTCCGAATCGATCGGGACGCCCAGGTCTTCCAGCCGCGTATCCGACCAAAGGCGCGCGGCCGCCGGTGCGAACACGTCACGGCCGTCGAACGTGGCTCCGGTTCCCGGACCCCATGTCGCAGGATGCAGCGCCACCGTCCCGGTCGCACCTCCGAGAGCCTCCAGGGCGAACCCCAGAAGCCCGTTGTCGGGGCCTACCAGATAACCCGGACCGCTGCCGGAAGCAGCCTTTACAGCAACCGCTCGCCGGTCGGTGCCCACCCCCGGGTCGACCACTGCCACCACCACGCCGGGGCCTAGATGAGGTACTGCGCGCTCGAGGGCCAGCGCTCCCGCCCGCACGTCGAACGGCGGTATCTCGTGGGTGATGTCGACCACCGGGCAGCCGGGTGCTTCGCGCAGCACGACAGCGCGGATGACACCAGCGAACTCATCGGCCGTTCCGAAATCGGTGAGCAGAAACACCGAGCCGGCCGAGGCGCGTCGTGCCGGCACGTTGCCGTCCTTGCTCGCAGTCTGCTCACGCTCAGGTTCCTGCCTCGACATCACGGGCATGATGACGCGCTCGGCGGCTTTCTGGGCATCCCGGCGTTCGGTCCCTGCGCCGAAACCACAGACCCGGCGCTAGTTACGCCAACCCGGGTTCAGCCAGCCCGAGTGTATCGATCGGCCAGGTAGCGGTCCACGTCGTCTTCGCGCAAGCGAAACGACTTGCCGACACGCACGGCACGAAGCCCCCCTGAATTGATCAACCGGTAGACAGTCATGTTGGAGACCCGAAGCGTGTTGGCCACCTCACGCACCGTCAGGTAGCGGGCGCTCGTGATGTCTTCTGTCAGTGGAATCACCCCTCTCCGCCTGAGGCGACTGTACGCCATTGTGGCGAAAGTTGGAAGGGGGGACAAAGCGATGATCGGCAAAGCCGTGGCGACCTTTACGCCCCCTGCGGGTCCCCTCCGGGTGACTCCTGACGCCCAGTACCTCCCATCGCCTCGTCCTCGGGGTGCGGCCCGGTCGCCATCACCAGCCTGATCGCCTCGTCCGGGGGTAGGTCGAGCTTGACCCGCCCGTCGCGCTCCTGCGGGGTGGGGTGGTGCTGGTGCTTTGGCATCACTGCCAAGGCTAGGCCGACCGGGCTGGTCAGGCCGGCGTCTCCCGGGCTCTGTGGATGCCCCGTTGCTTTGATGAGTCGATTCGCAACGGGACCTCTCCGGTCGCCCTGTCGACCACCCCGAGCACCGGGGTCTTCTTCGTCGCCCTGTACGTATATGTACCTGCATGTATACGTATATGTACCTGCATGTAATTGCCCGAACAGGGTTTGTGGCCGTATCAGGTCTTCAGGTCATCGCCCACCCGGGTCTCGTCTACCAACCCGTCCCCTGCGAGCCTTCCAGCCAGTGGGTCGCGCCTCATGGCCTCACGGAGCCGGTGGAGCACGGACCAGGCGGTCTCTGGTGTGAGACCGTGGATCCGCTCGATCTCGCGGGCCGAAATGCCGTCCTTGGCAGAGCACATCTGCACCATGACCATCACCCAGGTCTCGATGGGAACCTTGGTGCCGCGGAAGATCGTCCCTGTGAGCACCGAGAACTGCTTACGGCACCTCGCGCACTTCCAGACCCGACGCTGGCTCAGGGTGCGCTTGGGACCGGTCGCCCGTGAGACCCCGTTGGCGGGCTTCAGGAAGTAAGCCCGGTCATGGCCACAGTGGGGACACACAGGGCCTTCGGGCCAGCGCAGCTCTTCTAGGAGCAAGTAGGCGTCGGCTTCTTTCTCAATCCGTTTCCGCAACTCGGCCAGGGTAAATCTCACAAACCCATGATGCGCCCGTAGAACGGTTCGTCAACCCATTAGATATCGAGCAGCACGCTGGTGCTAAAGGTCGGATCTCGACCTGGCGATAAAAGAGGCGAAGGTGATGCACCCCTGCAACCCAAAGCAACGGCCCCCGTTCCGCCTGCGGGGGTCGTTGCGCGTCAGGGTCCCGACCTGCCCATACCCGTCGTGGGTGAGTGGGTGTGTCACACCCTGCGTCCCCGAACGAAGACCCAAGAGAAAGGGGGGGTCATGCGTGTCAAGGCCGAGCTCGGGACCGGCGACACGACTTGCACGGGGAGCACCCTCGGGAACGTCACAACGGTAGAACCCGCGGGAATGTCTCAACCTCCGAGTTCTCGGGAACGCTCTGCGGCAGTGGCAACCGCCTCTGTAAAGGCCCCTGCTACGTCCCGATCCCCAAGCGCCCGGAGCCCTGCTTCGGTGGTCCCCCCTGGCGAGGTCACCCGGGCCCGTAGAACCTGCGGGGTCTCGCCCGACTCGACGAGAAGCCGCGCCGACCCAGCGAACGTTTGGAGCACGAGCGCGCGGCTTACCGGCTCGGATAGTCCCGCCGCGACCCCCGCCTCGATCATCGCCTCGGCAACGTAGAAGAGATAAGCCGGTCCTGACCCGGACAGGCCCGTGACCGCGTCGAGAGACGATTCCGGGACGCGAACCACCTGCCCCACCGCGCCCAAGACCTCTTCCGCCCATTCCAGGTCTTCCTCCCGGGCGGACGACCCCCCTGAAATCGCGGATACCCCGGCACCCACCAGGGCCGGGGTGTTGGGCATCGCCCGGATTGCGGCCACAGTCGGTCCGAGCCACGATTCGACGCGCGCCAGTCGCACCCCCGCCATCACCGATACCACCCTCGACACGCCGACTCGCGCGAGCGAGCGGCACGCTTTCTCCCCGTCGGCGGGCTTGACAGCCACCACGACGCCGGCGGCGGCGACCGGCTCGACCCTCACCTCGGTCCCGGGCAGCTCCGCGCCAAGGGCGGAGCGGCGGGCGGCGTCCGCCTCCGCCACTACGAGCGAGCCCGGCTCCCAGCCCGCGGCCAGCAAGCCGCGAACAAGAGCAGTGCCCAAGTTGCCTCCACCCATCACCAACAATCTCGGCGCCACCGACGCAGAGTAGCGCCGAGGCTTTCCGGCGATCGCAACCGCCGTGAGTCCGGCCATGTGAAGTCCCGCGGTGCGAAGCCCTGCGGTGCGAAGTCCCGCGGTGCACCGTGCGCGGCGGGACCCGAAGAACCCCGGGTGTTGCTCGCGCTTCCCCAATCGAGCAACACCACCGGCCCCTCGGGCCTCGCCGGGATAACGCTACCTCGGGCCGACGGTTCGCGCGTTCAAACAGAACGGCGTCGATACCGGCCGGCAAACCCGATGCTCATCGCGACGGGGAACACGGCTTCGACGTATGCGAGCGACGACCCGACGATTCGATCGAGCTCGTCGTCGTCGACAGAGGTCACCGGCACCTCGCCAATGAGGTAGATCGCGTCCTCTTGACCGAGAGCAAACCGCATCTGGTGGATCTCGGCGTTGTGCCGCAGCAGGTACTCGTAGGTCTCGCGCACGTTCGCCTCGGGTGCGGGCATGACCTGAGCTTCGTGGTACATCGTGCGCTGGCGCATCGTGATCCAGATGGTGACGAAGTCCTTCTCGTCGCCGCGCAGGCGCAGGTACCAGGTTTCTGCGTCGGGCTGACGGTCCACGGCAACCACCGCTCCGCCTTCGGCTAGGCGCGCCGCGGCCCATCGCTCGATCTTCGTCGCGCAAACGGCACGCTCGTCGGGGCTGGCGATCTGCGCTACGGCCAATGCAACCGCCTCATCGCGCAAGTGGCGCGCTTGGCAGGGCTGGCGGTCCGGGCCCCGGCCAACGTCTGTACCTGGGTCAACGGCACGCCACCAGGCGTTCGGCCGCGAGCTCTTCGTAGGTGGCCCGGAGCAGCGCCGCGGCCTGGGCCCAGGTGTAGCGCCGCGCTCGTACCACTGCTGCCACAGACAGCTGCTCGGCGAGAAGCGTGTCCTCGATCACACGCGACACCGCGGCGGCGAACTGTGCCGGCACCGGATCCTCGACCAGATAGCCGGTGCGTCCGTGCTCGACGAGGGTGGTGAGCCCACCGACCGCTGATGCCACGACAGGCGTCCCGCAGGCGGCTGCCTCGAGGGCCACGAGACCGAAGGACTCCGAGCGGCTCGGCACGACGCAGACGTGAGCAGCCCGGTAGTGGGTCGACAACAGCTCGTGGGGTTGCGGGTCGACAAAGCGCACTCGGTCTGCCACCCCTAGCTTCTCGGCAAGCTCGTGGATGAACGCCAGATGCTTGTCGCCGTGGGGCCCGCTCGGGCCGCCCACCACCACCAATTGCGCGTCGGGAAAGTCGTGCATGGCAGCCAGCGCGTGCACCACCACGTCCGCACCCTTGAGGGGCTGGATCCTCCCAACGAACAACAACACGGGTGCGTCCGGGGGCAACCCCAGCGCCCTGCGCGCCTGGAGCCGGTCGCCGGGTCCGAAGAACGCGTGGTCCACCCCGGGCGCCACCACACGCAAGCGCGCCGGGTCGACCTCGTACAAGGCGGCGAGCTGCTCCGCCTCCACCGAGCAGGAGGCCAGCACCACCTCTGAGCAAGCCATGACCGAGGCCTCTGCCTCGGCGCGTCGGTGCGGCTCGTCGCACGACATCTCCTCGGGGCTCGCTTCCGCCTTGACTCGCGCCAAGGTGTGGAAAGTCGACACGAGCGGCAGGTCGAGCTCGTGCTTGACACGGTGCCCGGCCAATCCCGAGAGCCAGTAGTTGGCGTGCACCGCGTCGAAACCGGTCTCGGAGTGAAGTACGGGATCGACCCCTGCTCCCGAGGTCATGAGGGACAAGACGTTGTCGGCGAACTCGTCGACCACGGCTGGAAGTCCCTCCTTGGCGATCGGCCTCAACTCCCCCGCCGGAACGTGGTGGAGCCGCAGACCCGGCTCTACCGACACGGTGGCGGGCAAGTCCTCGGACCACGCCCGGGTGTACACGTCGCACTCGACACCGGCACGTGCCAAGGCGGTGGACAGCTCACGTACATAGACGTTCATCCCGCCGCCGTCCCCGGTGCCCGGCTGGGCGAGGGGCGACGTGTGCAGGGAGAGGACCGCCAGGCGTCGCACCGCCGCAGCCTACCGGTGGACCCGTTTGCACCTACCCGGAACAGCCTCTGGCGGATCCCCGGTCACTCGGCCGCCGAGACCGTCGAGGCCGCCCTCTCCCCTCCCTGCGCCTTCGCCGGGCGCCCGGCGGCGTTCTCGTGCCGGAAGGAAAGATAGATCCTGATGAGAGCCTGCTTCTGGTCCTCGTTCAGAGACGGGTCTGCGAGGATCTCACGTGAGACGTCTGGCGACTCACCTCCGGGTTCGAGGATGCCCGCCTGCACGTAGAGCGTCTCGGCCGATATGCGGAGGGCCTTCGCTATCTGCTGGAGGATCTCCGCGGATGGACGACGCAGGCCGCGCTCGATCTGACTCAGGTAAGGGTTCGAAATCCCCGCCAGCTCCGAGAGCCGGCGCAACGACAGGCGCGCCGTTCTGCGTTGCTCACGGATGAACGCACCGAGGTCACGCCAGCGTTCGGGCAGATGCTTCGGCATTGGAAGCGCATCCCGACCGGGCACCTCTCAAGCGAGCAGGCCCTCTACGGAGGCCTCCCCGGTCTTGTAGCGGCTCACGATCTCCGCCTGGAGCTTGTCGATCCGCTCGTGAAGAGCGCGCCGCTCGCTCGAGCTGCGGCTCTCGATGGCGCTCAGTCGCTCGGCGAGCTCGAGAAGGCCCTCGCGGCCCATGGTGGGAAGTTCGGCTATGTGTTCGACATTGAGCACCGTGTCGAGCTCTGCAGTGAAGTCGCGATCCATGTCCGGCGACATCTGCGACGGGAGCCGGCCCGGTCCCGCCGGACGCTGCGGTCCGGCAGAGATGATCTCCGGCAATTGCTCGACGAGAGAATCAAGGGCGGTGATGGCGTCGTCTTCCCCACGGTCGAGGTACGCGTGGACGATGTCTAGCCGTCCCTGGGCCATTCGGCGAAGGTACGACACTGCCGTCTCCGCCTCTTGGCATTCGGCACGCATGACGCGCACCTCCTCCAGTGAACGCGCCTTCACCCCTTCGAGATAGCCCGGCCCCAAGAGGCGCTCCATTTGGGTGTCCAGCGACGCCATGGCGAAATCGTACCGCGCTGCGTGGCGGGCAGCCTCCTTGCGCACCCGCTCCTTTCAAACCCGAGTCTCAACGCAGAGGCTCTCGGCGCGCAGGCTCTCAGCGCACCGGGCCTGCGCGACCGATTGGGGCGTAGCGCCGTACGACCCTCCCGAGGACAGCCACGTTGGAGACAGGACCGAACGAGCGGCTGTCGACGCTCGCCTCGGGGTTGTCCCCGTGCACGACCATCTCGCCGCGGCGAACTGCCACGACCCGCTTCACGATCACTCGTCTCGGGTTGCGAGGATCTTTCAGCGCGACCACGTCCCCTGCCTTCACCGGCCTGGTGCGTGCCACGAGCAGGCGGTCGCCCGCCGACAAGGTGGGCTCCATGCTCCTCCCGGCCACCACCACCCGGCGGGGCCGGAGCAAAAGGGCGCTCCCGAGCGCCAAGGCCCCTCCGAGCATCACGGCGCGCCTGAGCAAGCCCGGCATGGCAGCCCTGCACCTCCCCCGGATCACCGGCGTCTCATGCTCGGTATGGTGGGCACTGAACCCGCTTGTGCTCCACACCCTATGAAGGAGACCCCCACATGAGCATCCTGCACACGAGCATCGTGGACCGACTGTTTCGCGCCATCGACCGGTTTGCCCCCCCGGTGACCGCTTACGCCCACTGCGACCTCCCTTGTGGGGTGTACGACCCCGCCCAGGCTCACATCGAGGCGGAGTCGGTGAAGGCGTGCATGGAGAAGTTCAACGCGTCCGGCGACGAGGTGTTCAAGCAGCGCGCGGTCTTCATCAAGGAGCAGAGGGCCGATCTCGTCAAGCACCACCTGTGGGTGCTGTGGACCGACTACTTCAAGCCGGAACACCAGGACAAGTACACCCAGCTGAGCGATCTGTTCTGGAAGGCCACCAAGACGGCAGGCGAGACGAAGAAGACCAACGATACGAAGGTCGCCCAGAATCTCCTCGACCAGATCGCCGAGATCGACAGGATCTTCTGGGAGACGAAGAAGGCCTGAGTACTGAGCTCGTGAGCTCCACGGCGCCCGATGGGCAGACGGCCTTCAGGGGCCGTCCTCGTCCAGCCGGGCGAGGGTTAGCTCGACCTCGTTCAGCTCCTCCTCGATCGAGTCGAGGAGCTCGATGTCGACGTCCCTGGTCTCACAAGGGTCGGTGGTACGGCTCACCTCGGTGATGCGACTCGATTGCCCACCGTCTCCGGGCAGGTCGGTGCGACCCGTCTCGTCATCGCCGGAGGCCGAGGGTTCCAAATCCCAGTCATTCGTCATCGCTGGGTAATTTAGCGGCCGGTAGAATCCGGCGGTGGCGAGGCTACAGGACATGCAGAAAGTCAACGACGAGCCGCTCCTTGACTTGTAGGGGACGGGGTCGAGGTCCATGCGCCAACGGGTCGAAATGTTCGAATCGGGAACTGAGCCGGGGACTTCTGGCCTGTCGCCGACGTAGAACGATGCTTCGGGCACGAATGCCACGCCCCGGCCTCGTGCGTGCGAGGCTGAGTTCCGTTACCGTTGCTTTCACCGTCATTTTCTCGTCAGTTGACGTGCATTTCTCGAGATCCTGATCCAAGAGGCGGTCCATGCCGTTCGAGCTGTCACAGGTGCTGGAAAGGCGCAGAGGGGAGAACTTCCGCCTGCATTCCCGTTACATGAACCCACAGCTTCCGCGCGTGCTCCAGACCCTGGGTTTCGACCGCTTCTACGACCGGGGCGACGGGTGCTACCTCTATGACTCAGAGGGGCGACGGTACCTGGACTTCCTGTCCGGTTTCGGGGTGTTCGCGCTCGGCCGGAGCCATCCGGCGATCACCAGGGCCTTGCATGATGCACTCGACGCCGACCTACCGAATCTGGTGCAGATGGACTGCGCCCTGCTTCCCGGTCTGCTCGCCGAGGCCCTGGTCGCTCGAACCCATCCGGGCATCGAGCGGGTGTTCTTCACGAACTCCGGCGCCGAGGCCGTCGAAAGCGCCATAAAGTTCGCCCGCTGTGCGACGAAACGTGATCGGATCCTCTACTGCGACCACGCCTTTCACGGCCTCACCACCGGTGCACTCTCGCTGAACGGTGGAGCCGAGTTCCGCGACGGCTTCGGACCGCTGCTGCCGGGCTGCGACGAGGTGCCTTTCGGCGACGTCGACGCGTTGGCGGTGCAACTCGAGAAGGGCGATGTGGCCGCGTTCGTGATCGAACCCATCCAGGGAAAGGGTGTGAACCTCGCGCCCGACGACTTCTGGCCGGCGGCACAGACGCTGTGCCGGCGGCACAAGACGCTCTTCGTTATAGACGAGGTGCAGACCGGGATGGGACGCACCGGCAAGTTCTTCTGCCACGAGTACTGGGACCTGCAGCCTGACATCGTCACTGTCTCGAAGGCGCTCTCGGGCGGTTACGTACCGATGGGCGCCATGATGTGTTCAGCAAAGGTGTCGAACAGCGTCTTCAGCTCGATGGACAGAGCGGTCGTTCACTCCTCCACGTTCAGCACGAACCAGCTCGCCATGGTGGCGGGATTGGCCACCTTGCAGGCGTTCGAGGAGGAGGACGTCGTCGACCGAGCCCGCCGAACCGGCGAGGCGTTCGTCAAGGCCCTTGACCCATTGGTGGAGCGCTACGAGTACCTGCACCAGGTACGGGGTAAGGGGCTAATGGTCGGGCTCGTATTCGGTGAGCCAACTTCCAGAGCGTTGCGCGTCCGTTGGAAGGCCATCGAGGCGATGCGAACGGCGTTGTTCTCGCAGCTGATCGTGGTGCCGCTCTTTCACAGACACCGGATCCTCACCCAGGTCGCCGCGGACAACATGAACGTGGTGAAGCTGCTCCCGCCACTGGTCGCTGGTGAGGAGGAGGTGGAGTACTTCGTCGACGCCCTCGATGACGTGCTTTCCAGCGCTCAGAAGGGATCGGGGCTCTTCTTCGAATTCGGCAAGACGCTCGCCAAGGGCTCCCTGCATCGTTCGCGGTCGTGATGCTCGGGCGAGGCGACAGGGTGCTGGTCACCGGTGCCAGCGGTTTCATCGGCTCGGCACTGACCCGCGCCCTCGTCCAAAGCGATCAGCACGTGGTGGTGTTGCTCGAGCCTGGAGCGGATCTTCGCAATCTCGACGGGCTCGATGTCGAACGGATCACGGGTGACGTGCGCAACTCGACCAGCGTTGAAAAGGCCGTCGCCGGCTGCCGAGCCGTATTTCACGTGGCCGCGCTCTATCGGTTCTGGGCGCGCGACCCCCGTGACTTCTACGAGATCAATGTGGGCGGCACCCGAAACGT
>JBELAS010000199.1:0-3624 GCA_049508615.1 Acidimicrobiales bacterium | reverse complement strand
GCCTCCGGGCAGCCCGGATGGTACGCGCACTTTCTCGGATCAGTGGCCGGCGCCTTCCGATCGGGTGGTGCGGGATGGGCCTGGATCTTGGCCATCGCCTCGCTCGTCATCGGTCTGGGCCCCCTCGTCTCGAGACGTGTCGTCGGCTTCTTCGTAGCGGGAGCGATCCTCGAGCTCGTCTTCTGGGTGAGCGGCCAGGCGTTCGGAGGGGTGCTGACCGGAATGGGCACCGATCCCAACGCTGGGCCGCTCGTGGTGCTCCTGGCCCTGGCGATCGTCCCGGCTGTGGTCGAGGTCCCGGTATATGCATCGACCCTCGGCTCACAAACCCCACCCGACAGGCGTTTGCTCGTGCTGCAGCGACTGATCGCATGGAACCCGATCGCGGTCGGGACCACTGCCGCCGGGCTGGGCGCCGTTCTGCTCCTGGCCTCCACTTATCCGGTCCCGGTGGCGCACGCAGCCTCGGGTAGCTCCACCGTGGCCGCGATGCCCGGCATGAACGGTTCATCGGGAGGCGCCGGTGCCGCTATCAGCACCTCTCAGGCTCATCACTCACGCTCCGCGTCGGCGACCTCGATGAACGGGACGAAGATGACGGCGAACCCGCTTTTGGCTCCCGAGGCGATGGGCGCGGCAGATCCTTCCTGGCACTATGACGGGCCTTCGCTCGCGTCCGCAGAGACGCAGCTTCTTACCCGGGTGTCCGACATAACCGACTCCGGCCACGAAATGCAGACTCCGGCGTGCAGTGTCACGCCCACCTCGGCCCAGCTGGAGTACGCAGTGCGCCTCGTACAGGAGACGTCGGCGGACGTCTCTAAGTACAAGAGCCTTTCGGCCGCTACAGCGGCGGGCTACATCCCGGTAACCAGCCCAGCCTACCCGGTCGTCCACTACGTGAACGCTGCATACATGCAGAACCGATACATACTCGATCCGAGCCATGTGGACTCTCTCGTCTATGCCACCACTCCCTACGGAACGGTCCTCGTGGCTGCCATGTATCTCATGCCTTCGGAGAACGAGAAGGGCCCGATGCCCGCCGGCTGCATGCTGCAGTGGCATGCGCACACGAACCTGTGCACATCGACCGCGTCTCATCTCATCGTGGGCTTCGCTCCGTGCCCACCGGGCACCTTCAATTACAAAACGCCTGTCATGTCGCATGTGTGGCAGGTACCCGTGCCGGGGGGCCCGCTTACTCTCGACCCGTCTGACTTGCAGACGGTGGAGGCTGCGATCGTCGCTCAGCAGTGCGGAGAGGCGCCCTATGATCCGAGCAGCCCGCCGCCGCTTCCCGCTGCGGGAGAATGCTCGGTTTAACACGGAGGCGCGCCGGGCACATGCTGGTTCCCGCATCGGGAGCTCCTCTCGCGCTCTGGCTGGCTGTCGCTTCTCGACCCGGGCATTTCGGGGCCCTTTATCTCCTATCCCGCTGTGCAGGCGGGGATAGGGACCCGGCTCGTCGCGTGCATGAAACCACCCGCCATCACCGCATCAGCCGTGCGACGTTTCCAGGGTCCTTATCTTCTATCCCTCGCCAGGTTGGGAATCGAAAGCTCGGTTCACGCGGCGGTTGAAGCCTCCTTGCGTGGAGATGGCGGCAGGGTTCCCGACCGGTTGCTAGTCCCCTGTGAGGAGGAATTGTGGGGACCCTCCGGTTGAACCTGTGGAGACTTCTGAATCCTCAGCACGTTCGACCTGGTCGGGAATTTTTTATGCCTCTCCATCGAGAAGCCTGTCGCCTAACTTCCCCCTGGGTAGTCGGGGGTCCAGATGGCGGCGTCCACTGCAGCTTCCAGCTGCTCGTCGTCAGCCATGCGCCCAATCCCGTTGTCGCGGGCTGTGCGCGCCACCGCGAGGGCAATGGCGCGCGAGACCATTCGTAGTTCGCTCAGTGCGGGGTACAGCGCACCGCTGGCGAGGCGGTCGGGACTGACCAGATCGGCGAGGGTGGTGGCCGCCACTTGGAACATCCGGTCGGTCACCTCATGGGCGCCGGACACGATCGTGCCGAGGCCGATCCCCGGGAAGATGAAGACGTTGTTGGCTTGCCCGATGATGTGTTCGCGCCCGCCGAATTGAACCGGCTCGAACGGGCTGCCGGTGGCGACCAGGGCGCGGCCGTCGCTCCAGGCGAGCACGTCGGACGGTATCGCCTCCGCCAGGGACGTGGGGTTGGACAGAGGCAACACCAGCGGGATGTTGACCAGGCTCGCCATCTCCCGGACAGCTTCTTCGGTGATCGCACCGGGAACCCCGCTGGCGCCTATCAACACCGTGGGGACGATATGGCGAATGACGGTCGGCAGATCGAACGGCCCGGTCGACTGGAAGCCGTACGCGTCGAGCTCCTGGCGGGGCAACGCATGCGGACGTTTGTCCTCGGCGAGGTTATCGCGGCCCTCGTACAGCAGGCCGTGCGAGTCGAGCAGCACCACGGCCCGGCGAACCTCGGCGGGTCCCAGACCGGCGTCACGGAGCAAAGCTTCTATCAGCCGGGCGATGCCGATGCCGGATGCGCCGGCGCCGATCAGAACGAGCCGCTGGGCGGACATCGGTTGGTCGGTGAGCCGCAACGCGGCGAGGATGCCGGCGGCGACCACGGCGGCCGTACCCTGCACGTCGTCGTTGAAGCTCGCGATCCGGTGTCGGTAGCGGTCGAGCAGTCGGATCGCGTTGTGCTGCTTGAAGTCCTCCCACTGCAGCACGGTGTGCGGATAGACCTCGAGCACCGCCTCGACGAACGCCTCGATGAACGCCTCGTAGGCCCCATCGCGCAAGCGGGGCTTCGGGTAGCCGAGGTAGTACGGGTCGGCGAGCAGATCCTCGTTGTCGGTCCCGGCGTCCAGGGAGACCGCAAGAGTGGTGTTCGGGTGCACGCCGGCTCCGGCGGTGTAGAGGGCGAGCTTGCCGATCGGAATGCCCATACCGCCGGCACCCTGGTCGCCCAGACCCAGGATCCGCTCGTTGTCTGTGGCCACGATCAATCGGATGTCCGGCCGACCGGTGTTGCGGAGCAGGTCCGGGATGCGCTCCACGTCGTCGGGGGTGACCCAAAGTCCTCGCGGCCGGCGCATCACCTTGCAGAACAACCGGCACACCTGGCCCACCGTCGGTGTGTAGACGATCGGGGCCAGCTCTTCCAAGTGGTCGAGCAGCACCCTGTAGAACAACGTCTCGTTGCGATCGTGCAACGCGGCCAGGCCGATGTACTTCTCGAGATCATCGGTCTTGCGGCGAATGCGCTCCATCTCCAGGTCGACCTGTTCCTTGATGGTGGCCACTCGCCAGGGCAGCAGACCCCGTAGCCCGAACTCATCCCGTTCCGCATCGGTGAACGCGGCGTCCTTGTTCTGTGTCGGGTCGGCCAGCAGGTCCGCTCCGCGAAGACGACTTACCCCGCGATGTGCAGCACGGCCGTTGCTGCGGCGCCCGGCCGCACCAGCACCGCCGGATGCCGTGCGCCTGGGAACACCCTCGGACATGCCAGCCCTCCGCGTCGTTGCGGTATTGTCACCATGATGTTAGCGGCGGGCGGAGGGGGCTAGGGCCGAAGGGCCCGGCTCTTCTAATGAAGATCTTCTAATGAAGATCTTCCAGGGGTAATGAAGATCCTCC